>JANQRM010000134.1 GCA_028284565.1 Anaerolineae bacterium
CAGCTATCCCCCACTTTATCAAGCTGTTTCGCCGTTGCGCCATAACGGATTGCCCCACCATGTTGGCTGATTTGGTCAATCAGTGGCTGAATTAAGCTCGTTTGTGAGTCAGCTGGAAAGTATTCGAGTTGCCATGAATCACGACGGAGCATCGTATAAAAGCGTAGAGCGGCGATGTAACTCGCAAGTTCAATTTCGGAATGTGGTGCGGCGAGGAGATTCTGTCCCACGCCCACAAAAGTTGCTTTCAGATTGGGTGTCCAGCCACGAAAGTATTCCTTCATTAGCAAGCCATCAAGGGCATTTTGCTCTTTCATCGGGTCGAAACCTACTGTCAATAAGATACTCGCTATAAAGCCGGGAAGGGAGAGAAAATCCAGCGGGGTTATCGTCTGCCAGATGCCGGGATGAAAGAGTAATTGGAGATAATGCAGAGGTGCGGGCAACCAGCGTGAGCGAATGGCATTGCCAGCATTGAGTGTGCGGACTTCTCGTTTCCAACGATTAATCCACTCTTCATCGGCAGATGGACGTAAATTCATCTCAGGTAGAAAGCGGTCAATTGTGGCGCGTAGATTATGATAATTCCCCCACAAGGCATGGACACCATGATCGGGCTTGAATGACCACATATTCCCTTGATACTCAAAGGTGTCCGGTTCACCACCGCTTAAACGTCCGCCTGCCCACAGATTATCCGCTTCGAGCAGTAAGGGTTGAATCCCACGCGAAGCTAGATGTACGCCTGCCACTAAACCCGCTAACCCTGCGCCTAAAATCACAACCGGAAAGTTGTCTGACTGTCCTTTTGTTTCATCCATCGCGCCATTGTACCATTTTATGACCAGAAAAATTGAGGGCTTGTATCTCCCCTTGCTGGAGGTTGTAGAGTCATATCAGAAGGTTCCTTCTCTATATCTGAGTTAGATGATGCCGGAGGTTACTATGTTGAAAATTGGTGAATTCTCACGTCTCAGCCAAGTGACAGTTAAGACATTGCGTTACTACGACGAAATCGGTTTGTTAAAAGCGGCAACTGTCGATCCCTTCACGAACCATCGCTATTACACCGTTGATCAACTGTCCTGTATCCATCGTATTATCGCGCTGAAAGAGTTGGGGATGTCACTTCAACAGATTACACAGATGTTGAATGACAATCTCGAACTCCATGAGATACGCGGCATGCTGAAACTGAAACACGCCGAAATTCAGCAACGGGTTCAAGCCGAACAAGCCCGTCTGACTCAGGTTGAATTCCGTTTACGACTACTTGAAGTGGAGGAACACATGCCAGACATTGAAATCGTTGTGAAGCAGGTCGAAGCCTTTCATGCTTTGAGCTTACGCCGAACCTATGCTACTGCCGAAGAATGCCAGCGTTTTGGAGATCAACTCCAACCCCTTGTCGAAGAGGCAATTAAACAGGCAAACGTGCCATATCTTGGACCAGAAACAGAGATTCATCATGGCGACGAGTTTCGGTTCACAGATATTGACATGGAATTTGTCGGGCGCATTGATAAAAGCTGGACAGAAGATTTGCCGTTAGGTGAATTGGGAACGTTTGTAGTGCGCGAAGTCGATAGACTGGAGACCGCCGCTACCTATATGCATGATGGTGCAATCGAACAATTACCCGAAAAACTTGCGCTTGTTCAACGTTGGGCAGTGGCAAATAACTATCGACTGTGCGATGAGATACGACTCGTCCACCATCGCGGACCCTTGCACTACAAGGATGCAAACAACCTCATCGAAGTGCAGTGCAAGATTGAAGCCAACTAATTTCAATATCAGATAAATACAGAATCACGAAAGCGAGAATCCCATGAAAACCCTAAAGCTCCCATTTCTACTGTTAACCCTTGTAACCCTCTTGGTTGCATCTGCCCAAGAAGAAACCTCACCATCACCCGAAGAAGTCGTTATCCAATTTATGGAGAACTTTAACAATGGTGATTACGAAGCCACGACAAAGCTGATGGCTGAAGATGTCATACAGACCTTCGTTCCCGTGTTCTTTCAGCCTCCCATCGTATCAAACCGAGACGCATTACTCGTCTATGAGCAACTCAGTCCATTCGAGCCACAAGTCGAGATTGTGCCTCAGCCACTGTTTGGGGAGGACATCGTTGTCACCCACACCCGAATCTGGAACAATGAAATGCAAGCGATGGGGATTGACGTGCTTGAATTCACAGAAATCTACATCGTGCGGGGCGGACACATCATCGGTATAACGTCAATCATGACACCAGAGTCACTGGAATTAGCTTTGACGACAATGGCGGAAATGGAAGACGAATAATTCAAGAACCCGTTGTCAAAACGAAAAGGGATGGCTTCTTCAGTCATCCCTCTTTGATTTGGGGTTTTGGAGAAACTACTCAAACCCATCGGGTACGACGCTAGGGTCGAATTCGATATTGATGGGTGGTGCGTCTTCACAATTCCAGAAAGTTTCCACATCTGTTTCCGACATATCGTGGAGATTCGATACATTCGGCAAATCAGAGTTGGTCGTGAAGACAGGGTCAACCGTCATTTCTTCCGGTGAGATACGCCCAATCATGCGTGTGACATAACGGTACTTCTCCGAGAGCAGACGAAGCAAAGGGTCACTCGGACGTAAGTCGCGGAGGTCACTCGTGGGCATCGCATACTCAGTCACAAAAGCCCGCCCGTCGTATAAATCTACCGTTTGGTCAAGCAAAGACAGGTAGTTTGTACCATCAACTGTCAAGAAATCGCCACGGATATTGGCATCATCAATCGTGGGATGCGCATAATTGGTTGGGACTGCTTGGGCATCACCAAAAATCCATGTCAGAACGGTCATATTGGGGTTGGCAGCAACCGCAGTGAGACGAATGGGAATCATGGGTTGTGTGGACTCATAAGTCATCACAATGGGTTGGATGTCTTGTGCGCCTTGATCGGGTTGCAATTTCATCGCCAAAAAGACCATATTCTCTTCGTTATAGACTGCGATGAGCGGTTCCATCTCTGGCAAGATGCGATACTCATTATCTCGTAACCAATCAATCATGGCTTGGGGGTCGGGACTAGTGATGACATCGTAAGCATAAGGACCCACTTCACCGGAGGCAAGCACATCGACATTATCATCAGTCACCGAACTATCCTCCATAGCAGCCATTGGCACCATGATCGGCGCGCAATCAGGCATATTCGGCGGGATGAATATCGGAGCGGTCAACATGCTCAATTCATCAAACGAGGCAATATCCGCAACATCCAATCCTGGCACAGAGGGAATTGGCACGACCCAAGAGAAATCGGGCGCGCTTCCCGTGTAATTAATCTGCACATAAGCACTGACTGTGTCATCATCATTAATGGTGAAGATAATACGCTCGGCTTGTTGGTCAACAGGGACATTCTGGCAAAATAATCCACCACAGGCAAAAGCAATAGAGGCAGTGAGTACTATTAACAGGGTTGCAAACAGGCTCAACCCAATGAGGCGACGAGACATGGTGATACTCCTTATCCAGTTAGACATGCAACTCTAAGACGATCAATCAAAGTCAATAGTTCCACGCAAGTCGGAATTACTGCACACCCGTCCCCGAACTCAAGTCATTGTAGCCCGTTCCAAACGCCGCCAACATAATCAGCAGGAGTAATAATACCAGCCAGACAATCGCAAGGGGCCACAAAATACCAATTAGCACTCCACCAATTATCGGTTCAGTGAAGACGAGGATAATCGGACCGGTTACAAAGTTGGCAATCATGGGTGCAATTCCGTTCCCAATTGCATTATTTTGGACTTCCTGGGCAAACCCCGCGATTTGCTCCCCGCCAACAAAGGACAGAAAGCCGACCACCACACCAACAACCACACCAATCGCTATATAAGTTCGCATGTTAAGATGACCGAGCATGAAAGTATTCCTTTCAATTTATCTAACAGCACACGCCTATTATACAACTGGACTTAACCCTCTAGCCATAACTTTATCACCATTTGGATTCACCATTTTGTTAAGAAATTGAATCAAAAAGGGCGTACAATTGGTGTACGCCCTGCTTTACCGGTTAATTGAGCAAAACTACTCACGCGCTAAGGTAATATCCATGACCACACTTGCACCGAAGCTGAAATCCTCGAAGAAGACCCCAACCGTACCATCCTCTGGAATCATGAAGGTCAGGTCAAAGGCACTTGGAGCCATCATGGTGGAGTATGACATCAGTTGATAATCATCTTGATTGGCATTGATGAACAAATCATTCGGTTCACCGGAGACGATTTCAACCGTAACGGTGACCGTTTCACCAGCTTGTCCCTCAAAGACCACCAAATCACGCGAGATTTTGTCATTAATACGAATGGTCTGTGTGCCATCTTCAAGGCGACGTGATTCATTCCGACTGATGGTCAGGCTGACTTCACCGATATCATTCGCTGTAAAGGTTTGTAGCGAAACCAGATAGATTCCATCGGCTTCGATAATGATTTGGCTAATTTCCGGATTCAGTCCTACACCACTGTCATCATCAAAGGCAATCTCGAAACCATTGGGGTCTGAGACACTCAGTGTTGTATCTAGTTCATCTGGGCTATCTGCGGTGATGTTAATCAACTCGCCTGCCGAAGCCTCAAAGCTAAAGAACTGCGCCCCACTCTCCCCAGTGAAGTTCACGGTTACCGGGGTATCGAAAGCGATGCCTGCTAGATTTGCTGTGTCAATCGTCAGGACAAAATCGCCCCCAGTGCTCTCAAAGGCAAAGTCCTCAATAACAACCACATAGTCACCGCTATAGGGCAAGGTAAAGGGACCGATGAAGGAATTCAGTGTCCCGCCTGAATCATCATTGAATGTCAATTCCACACCCAAATCATTTTCAAGGCGGAGATAAGTATCGAAATCTTCTGAACTCAAGCTAATGGCAACAACATCACCAGCCTCGCCATTGAAGATATAGCGGTCAGAGGGATTCGATGCGGTTATAGTCCCTTCATAGACAATCGAATCACCAGGTGATGCACTCTGTTGATTGTCGTTGGTATCGTCTCCATCGCCAGACTGTGCCGTGCTGTCTGTGCCTTCAATAGTGAAGCCAGCGTCGACAGTTGTGCCATCTGCGCGTGTCACTTGGAAGGTATAATCCCCAGCCGAATCACTTTCATCCGTCGTCAAACTCATCGTGAATGTGCCATCTGCATCTGCGATCTTATCTGTCGAAAAGACCGACTCGCCGTCTAAAATCACATCAACAGTCACTGCTTCATCAGCATCCAGTCCTGTGACCATCACCCCAAAAGTCGTACCTCGTTCAGCACTGGCAGGGTCAATTGCAACCTCAGCAGTCGGTTCTTCTGCAGGTGGGGTTTCTTCCACAGGTTCTGGTGGTGCATCAATTGTCAAGCTGGTACGTGCGAGGGTTTCATCACCACTCGCAATGAGTAAGGTATAATTGCCCGGTTCATCCTCTTCATTGCTGGCAATCGGAATAATAACCTCACCATTCGCGTCCGCCGTTTCTTCACTGCTAAATACGCTCTCATCATTAAAGAAGATAGTAAAGGTCACCGTCTCGTTGGGTTCAAGCCCCTCGACTGCAACTGTGTGTGAAGTACCCCCTAAACCATTGCGCGGGTCAACTGTCATACGCGGTGAAGGAAGCACGGTGAGAGTCGATTGTGCCACCGTTTCATCGTCTTGAGTCAGTGTAACGCGATAATCGCCAAAGACCTCATTGCGCCCAGTAGAGAGTGCTAGTCGGAATGAGCCATCATCTTCAGCATTGCGGGTAGTCCGATAGATAATCTCACCCGTTTCGATATGAGTAATCGTTAGGGTGAATTCTGCGTCCGTGTCCAAACCTGTGATATTGATGGTATGAGCTGTACCAGGAACCCCTTGCTCTGGCGTGACATTGACACC
>JANQRM010000146.1 GCA_028284565.1 Anaerolineae bacterium
ACATCGTTCCATGATAGGTATCGGCATTGAAGGGACGCTCACCTGTCAACATATAGAAGACGACAACTGCAAGGGCGTATTGGTCAACAGCAGGGGTGATTTCCTCAGAACGCCATTGTTCAGGAGCCATATAATTGGGTGTGCCGAGGGCAATGCCTTCACTCGTGAGGGAGAGGTCACTCGTCATCACACGAGCGATACCGAAGTCCACGACAAAGATTGCACCTTCGTTATCGAACATGATGTTGCTGGGTTTGATGTCCCGATGCACCACGCCTTTGCGATGGGCATAGGCAAGGGCTTGTGCAACCTCCCGGATGAGCGTATTGGCTTCAGATAAGGATGGAGAATCGCCTCTGGCTAAACGGAGGGTCAGCCGTTGGGATAGTGTGCCACCTGTCAACAAGCGCATCACAACATAGCTCAGGTCGCCTTCTGTGCCGTAATCATAAACAGGGACAATATTCACATGCTCTAATGAAGCCGACATGCGTGCTTCGAGGTTAAAACGTTCAGCATAATTTTCTTGCTTGGCTAAATCTGGCGAGAGGATTTTGACCGCCACATCACGATCAAGATTGGATTGATAGGCGCGATAGACCGCACTCATCCCACCCACGCCGAGCAGTTGCTTCAGTTCGTAATTGTCGAATTGTGTGCTATGCAGTTGTTGAATATCGACCATCGTGTTGCTTTCGTCTCTTGAGCTGATGAAATTATAGCGAAGATGACAGTTGATGACGATTTGAGATTGCACAGACAAGGTCGCAAAGATAATGTGGGGTCGCTTAATAGGTACAGGCTATAGTACCACTTTCATCTATGTTCCACGATATGCTGTTGTATGTATGGGGACTACTGCTTGGTAAGTTGAGGAGACGGCTTGGGCAAAATCGCAACGCAAGCGGGTCCATAAACGCATGCTGGGAAACGTCACACCAAATTTCATCAAGATTCCTTGTGTATATTAAACCCCTGCATTCTAACGCAAACGACTGGCACTATGGAAACATAGGCGGATATTTTCCATAAATAGAATCTCGCAACAAAGCTAATCCGAACATTAATTATGTCATGTTTTTTAGGTAATTGGATTTATCTCTAGACAATTTGACCTGAATGCAACGAAAACTTAGCATCTTTGTGCCTTTGGCTTAGACACTGATAGATTATGGGGAATATCCGTTATAATCATGCCCATGCATATTGGATTGAACGCACACTTGCTCTCCAGTCAGGCGGGGTATCGCTCGGCGGGGATACATGGCTATATTCATCATTTATTACGTTATCTGCCACAGGTCGCGCCAGATGATTGGCGTTGGACAGCGATGGTGGGAGCGAAACAAACAGCGCAATTCAACAGCATCACCATGCATCAGGCATCGTGGGATACGGAGTCGCCTCTACGTCGAATTCTCTGGGAGCAAATGGCACAGCCCTTCCAATTAGGGCAGTTTGATTTACTTCATGCGATGGCATTTGTCGCACCCATGATTTTGTCGAAGCCGATGGTGGTCACGGTTTATGATTTGACCTTCCTACATTATCCAGAACGGCTTTCGACTCCACGACGGTTGTATCTCCGTACCTTCACTGAACGCACCTGCCATCGCGCGAAACGAATCCTCGCCATTTCACAAAGTACGGCTGATGATTTGACTAACCTACTCCATATCTCACGTGACAAGATTGATGTCACACCTTTGGGCTTTGACCAAGATCGTTTTCGTGTTTTGCTAGATGAGCAAGTGGAATCATTTCGTGAACAGAAGGACCTACCGGATAAATTCTGGTTCTTTTTAGGGACGCTCGAACCGCGCAAGAACCTTGTGACACTCATCGAAGCCTATGCCCAATTGCCTGAATCAGAACGCATTCCTTTATATCTGGCAGGTGGGAAAGGCTGGCTGTATGAGGATATTTTCTCGGCGATTGAACGTCTCGGCGTAGGGGAGTCGGTGCGTTGGGTCGGATTTTTGCCTTCCGATGAGATACCGCTTTGGTACAATAGCGCGCACGCTTTTGTGTATCCGTCAGTATTTGAGGGCTTTGGCTTGCCCGTTTTAGAGGCGATGGCATGTGGGACTCCGGTGATGACCTCGAATGTCTCTTCACTGCCAGAAGTCGCTGGACAAAGCGGACACTGCCTACCACCCCATGATGTCTCGGCTTGGATAAAGGCTCTGCGACAGTCGTTGAGTGATGAGTCGTGGTATAAGCAGGCGAGGCAACAGGGTTTGGCTGAAGCTCAAAAGTTTCGCTGGGAGCACACGGCACAATTGACGATTGATAGTTATCGACGTGCGTTGGATTGATGAACCAATATCAAGCGATAGATGAACGCCCCTCTGTAGAACCCAAGTGGTTAATCCCCTTGCTGGATTTGGGATTGGCACTCTTGGCGTTTATTGTGGCTTATATCCTGCGCTACGAAGTCGAATTGATTCGCCCTGTTCTTGACCCCAGTCAACGTGAATTTACACCCTACATTCCCTTCGCCATTATCTATGCGATTCTGCTCTATCTTACCTATCAAGGCAGTGGACTCTATCGTAACGTACGCGGGCGCGCCCTGATGGAGGAAATCTATCAGATTGGAACAGGCGTGGCGACAGCGACGGTGATTGTCCTCGCGTTGTATTTCTTGTTCCAACCACGTTTAACCAGCCGTTTGATGCTTATCTACGTGGCAGTGCTAACGATTCTTTTTCTTGGTTTGGCGCGGGTGATTCAACGCTTTGTGCTAGCGTACCTGCGAGGCAAGGGTATAGGCGTACAGAATGTCTTGATTATCGGCATGAGCGACACGGGACAAGCTGTTCTGCGTGTGATGGTGGCACGTCCTGAATTGGGATATAAACCCGTGGGCTATTTGGATGACAATCCAGAACGGGGTGCAGTGGATATTGGACGACTTAAAGGACTCGGCGGTCTGGATAAGTTAGAAGAACAGGTCAAAGTTCATAAGGTGGATTTGGTTGTCGTCACTCTCAAGTGGAAGCACTATCATCGTATCCTCGAATTGGCTTCTACCTGTCAAAAATTAGGCATCGAGATTCGCATTGTGCCGGATATTTTCCAGTTGAATATGCGTCAAGTACAGGTCGAAAATCTGGATGGCATTCCTTTGCTGGGTGTTGGAGGGATCGATCCCTTCCGCGGGGCGAACCGTATCCTCAAACGCGCGCTCGATATTGGGCTGGTCATCATGACGACACCGATAT
>JANQRM010000199.1 GCA_028284565.1 Anaerolineae bacterium
CGCGGAAGCATCAGATACAAATCGGCAACTTTGAGATTGAAGAGGGTTAGGTCGGCTTGAATCTCTCGAATGACTTCATCACGGGTGTTGGGATGGGCGGCGCGGGCGGTGTTGATGTGTTGTCCTGTGCCAATATCGACATAACGGAAGCCCAAGCGGGCAATCGTAGCGAGTGCTTCGGGTAAGGTGAGGTCATTAAAACCCCATGTGTGACAGGAAAATTCAATCATGGTTTATTGGTCGTCAAGAATACTAAATAAGTCAGAGATAGGTTTACTAAAATTGGGCATTAAGTTATTTTCCGCAAATTCTTTTGCACCGTCTCGCTCATAGATGCGTATATAGTCTTGAAGGGATAGGCTTTGAGTCTGTTCTGCAGTTGACATTAGTTATCCTACGTCTCGTTTACATGAATTATACACGATGGCGACGTGTTGTGGCTCAGGCATCCCCGACAATATGCTATACTATCTGCACCCATTGAACGCCGTAAGAAGGAACATCCATGGCAATCAAAACCGACGGCATTTGGTTCAAAGATGAACACGGACGCACCCGTCTGCTTCGGGGTGTTAATCTCAGTGCAACCAGCAAATTTCCTGCAGAACCCAACTGCGCCACACATATCAGCGAGAACTTCTTTAACTTAACGACGTGTTCCTTTGTTGGACGACCATTCTCCCTTGATCAAGCTGATGAACACTTCACCCGCCTCAAATCATGGGGCTTAAATTTCTTGCGCTTCCTCGTCACATGGGAAGCCATTGCGCCCTTTGCACCCGAAGAATATGATGAGGAATACCTCGATTATCTCCAAGCCATCATCGAAAAAGCCTATGAATACGACATGATGCTCTTCATTGACCCGCATCAAGATGTGTGGAGTCGATATAGTGGTGGGGATGGTGCGCCGAAGTGGACATTTGATGCGATTGGGATGGATGTCACACGCTTTAAGGATACTGGTGCGGCGATTGTTCATCAGACGCATGGTGACCCACTCCCGAAGATGATATGGCCCACGAATTATACGAAGCTGGCTTCTGCCACGATGTTTACACTCTTCTTTGGAGGTAATGATTTCACGCCAGAAACAACAGTTGATGGTGTCCCGATACAAGATTATTTGCAATCGCATTATTTCAAAGCAATTCAGCAGGTGGCAAAACGGCTGGTCGGACTGCCAAATGTGATTGGCTACGAGACGATGAATGAACCGTCGCATGGCTTCATCTCATGGCGTGATATTCGCAACACCAACCGCAACCTCGTCAATCTCCATGAAACACCCAGCCCCTTCCAAGCGATGTTGCTTGGTTGTGGCATCAAGCAAGAAGTGGAGTTCTATCACAACCCACTACCGATTTGGAACACGGTGAAAACCATAGTCATAGACCCACAAGGCGAAGGCGTTTGGAAAGAGGGCTATGATTGCATATGGAAGCAGAATGGCGTTTGGGATTTTGATAAAAATGGCGAACCGCGTGTCTTGCGCCCCAGCCACTTTATCTATGTAAACAATCATGAAATTGATTATCGAGATGAATATCTGCGCCCCTTCTTTAATAAGTATGCCGAGGCGATTCGGGAAGTGGATGAAGACGCGATTATCTTCCTTGAAACGGATTATGCCTCGCCACCCGCGCATTGGTGCGAATCGGATGCTCAGAATGTGGTGTTTGCCCCACATTGGTACGATGGTTTAACACTCTTCACGAAACGCTATACACCTTATGTCGTTCTCGATACATCCATGAATCGTCCGATTGTCGGCACAAAAGAGATGATACGCGACTCCTTTGTTGATCAATTGGGCAACTATAAGGAAGCGGTTGCGGAATATATGGGGGAATATCCCACACTAATTGGTGAGATTGGTATTCCCTATGATATGCACGATAAACTGGCGTATGATACGGGCGACTTCAGCAAGCAGATTGAAGCCATGGATGCCAATATGAACGCGCTCGATGCCAACTTGCTGAGTTTTACGCTGTGGAATTATTCCTATGACAATACGAATGCGCGTGGCGATTTGTGGAATGGTGAGGATTTGTCCATCTTCAGCTACGACCAGCAGACGAATCCTGATGACATCAATTCGGGTGGTCGGGCATTAAAGGCAGTCTTGCGTCCTTATGCCATGGCGACGGCTGGCGAACCATTGCGAATGAATTTTGATATTCATACAGGCGTTTTCACCTATGCTTTCCGTCATGATGAGTCCATCACCGAACCAACAGAATTCTATGTGCCGAACACTCAATATCCCGAAGGCTACAAGGTCGAAGTCTCGGATGGACGCTATGACATCGACACAGATAATCAAGTCGTGCGCTATTGGCATTCGGATAAGGATGTCCCGCATCTAATCCGCATCTTGCCGACTGTCCCGCGTGAATTGCCTTCATCAGATGTGAACAAAGTCGTCACTGTTGGGGTACTCGCCGTGGTGATGTTGCTCCTCATCCGTTGGTGGCGTAGGCGTAAAAAGAAACCAGACACATTACCTGAAGTCGAATTAATCGAAGGGCAAAGCGATGAGCGAACAGTCACCACAGAATAACGGTTGGTCACTTTCTGAACGGGAAGGACTGCGTAACTTAGTCAAAACGGGCATTTTGATTGTTGTTGTTGTGGCGATTACAGCTCTGATAATGGCGATTGTTACCTCTGGAAGTGGCGGATAAAACTACAACTCTGCCTCATCCAACAAGGGAATGAGATAAATGACTGGCTCTTCATAGGGATGAGCTTGGCGGATGGCTTGGGCAACAGCTTTGGCTTTGTCCCGCGTGCAGAAGGTTTCAATCCGTGTCTCCGGGACGCTGTTGATGCTTTCTTTTGCTCCAACATGCGGGTTGGCATCAGCACTGGGTTTGAAACGTCCTTCTCCAGCATTCGTGTAGGCACAATGGGTATAATCCCCAATAATCCCGCCTCCTGCTGCTGAAATGGCAGAGAGGACATCGGCTACATTTTCGGGTGGTACGCCAACCACAATCATGACCTTGCTCATGGAGTTCTCCTTTTCTGCAAATATCAAACAATCATATCGCATCTACACGGAGTAGGGATATAATCCTCTCCTAGATTCAGGTGACTGATAGCTTTCAATGACGAACCCTTCGTTCAATACCCAACGTATCCTCCCGATATTTCTGCTGGTCTTTGTGGATGTGCTGGGCTTGACGGTGGTGTTGCCCTTGTTGCATCTGTATGCGGCGGCGTATGGGGCATCCCCGTTGGAAGTGGCATTAGTGGCGGCGGCATTCCCATTGGCGCAATTGGTTGGTGTTCCGGTGATGGGAGCATTGTCAGACCGCTACGGACGCAAACCGCTATTGCTTATCAGCCAAATCACAACCTGCATTAGCTTCATCATGCTGGGTTTGGCGAATTCGTTGGTGATGGTCGTCTTGTCACGGGTGATTGATGGCTTATTCGGTGCGAATATTGCGACGGCACAGGCGGCATTGAGTGATGTCACCTCAGAACAAGACCGCGCGCGTGGACTCGGCTTGACGGGCGCGGCGTTTGGCTTGGGATTTATCTTTGGTCCGGTGATTGCAATCTTGACCTTTGAATTCACGGATAGTCTGGCGATGCCGGCGTTCACTGCGGCGACCTATTCCATGATTTCGATATTCGTGACATGGTTCTTGTTTGAGGAAACTTTGCCTCCAGAAAAGCGGGGACAAACTACATCTCGTGTGGCTACACCCTTTACCATCCTTCGAATGGCAACCAACTCACGAGTGAACACCTTGCTCGTGTTGATGTTCGCGCAACAAGTCGTGTTTTTCGGATTTGAGAGTTTGCTCGGTTTATTCACGCTCAGTCAGTTGGGCATCTTGGGGCAAGGGAATGCGGTGATTTTCTTCCTAGTAGGGGTGATTCTAGTGACTGTACAGGCGCGCTATATCGGACGCTGGAGTCAACGATTCGGTGAACGGAAGCTCGTAATCATAGCGTTGAGTCTCCTCTCAATCGGATTGGTTCTCTTCGGCACGACTCCTGAACAACCACACCCACTTTATGTTGAGCAAGTCGTCCGTAATGAACTGCTCAAGCAAGCCCCCGATACCACCCAAGCCATCATCGGACAGATACAAGTCGAATTGCCTCAAAATGAAAATCGCGGATTCGGTGGAATCCTGTGGGTGTTAATTGCCATCATTCCCATCTCGATTGGTGCAGGTCTCATCCGTCCGAGTTTGAATAGCTTGATGACGAAACGGGTCCAACAGCAAGATTATGGCGCAATTCTAGGCGTGAGTTCTGCCTTTGTCAGTTTAGCGAATGCCAGCGCACCTCTCATTGGCGGACTTATCTTCCAGACCTATAGTGCGACAACGCCTTTTCTCTGGGGTGGACTGATTATGGGAATATTGGCTGTTGTGAGCTTTCGATTGATTCGCCCTACACCGACATAAATTGTGGGACATGGGTGGTTTCATCATCCCGACAGCTTTTTATAACGGCAAACTGGCTCTCAGATTGCTGAATGCGAATGGTGTGTTCTGTGCTGTCTGGTTGCGCGAAGAAGACATCCCATGTTTGCTCATCGACAGGTTTAATCCCCCGAAACTGAAGCGCATTTATCGCTGTCATGCCTAATTGCTCACGTAGAAGGGCATCGCCAGCTTGAGCAAGCTTCTCATAGATTGACCAGCCCCGATAATGTGGTAAGAGAATCTCACGATTTTGATAGCTGTGGATAACATCACTGGCTTGTCCGGTGTCTAGTCGTCCATACGCGATTCCATGTGGGAAGCAGAGCATCGTCGCCGCGAAACGATGTCCGCCGATATGAGAGCATTGCCAGACTGATTCACCGACAAGGTTACTCATCTCACGATAAAAGGGAACGCCCAATTGTCCACAGCAAGTATCGCGTTGGCTATTCGTACAGACGATATAAAGCTCATCGACTTGTGATGTACTTGAAGTACTTTCTGAGATGATGGTTTCCAAATCCAAATCGAGTAAATCTAAATAATCCGCTAAATCATATTGTCGAATGGTTGGATTATCAGCATTGGCGACAATCACATAGAACCGAAGGATTGCTTTTGAACGTCCCGGCTGGCGGATGAGGAGCGTTTTTGAATCCGAGACAGATTCGAGATGTATTTTGACCTTTTTTGGAATGGTGCTTTGTGGGATGGCTTGATTGCCCCATGGGCTATTGTATTCCAGCAAAAACCAGACTCTCACTTTGGCAATTGTGGCATGGAGGGGTTCATTCAATTGACGTGATGAGGCTGAACAGGTGGTCATTGTGTGGGCATCCTTGTTGACTATAAGTTCGGAAAGACTACCGCCACTTAAAGATATTCATCGACTTGTACTCAGTCAATATCCGATGTGTAGGTAGTCTTCCCCAAAATATTCCTAGCGCGGATGAAATTGATGGTAGGTGGCAAGCAGGGGAATGATAATGGGGATGAAGAAACCCAGATTTCCTAGTGCGTTGGGTGTGATACCAGATGCAAGCGATGCACCCGTATCCAATATGAACCATGCCACCACACTCAAGGTAATGACATTCCATGCCCATGTTTCGCCTTGCCGGAAAGGTTGGACTATGATACCCACTAGCGGGATAAACCAACCGACAATGATGGCTCCCATCACTTGTAAGTTAAATTCGAGATAGGTGGCATTCTCATCTGAGAGCGCGGCAAATGCTTCCTCTCCATTGAACAGTTGATTATAAGACAAGCGACCAATTGTGTTCTGGAAGACAGAAGGAACGAAAATGAGAATTAAGCCGAAGCCGATCAACAGAATGAAAGTCAACAATAGCCAACGTGTCCAAAAGGTTGAGATTCTCATGGCTATATCCTTGCAGGTTGGGGTTGGCGGTTATCTTTGGGATGGAATTGACGATAAGTCGCAATGAGCGGGAGTACCATCAATACTAAAAAGCCAACATTTGCTAGAGCATGTAGCGGGAAGCCGGTCACAATGGAAACGTAGCTGTCCCCTTCAAACCAGATAAGGACACTGACGGTTATCAGTTTCCATGCCCATGCTTCACCTCGACGAAAGGGAATCGTTATCAAGCCGATAATGAGGCTAATCCACGCCATTATGACTGCACCCATGATTCCATAGACGAAGTGTTGGAAGCTGATTTCGGCTGAAGTGAGCGTGCTAAACACATCTTCATGACCGAAGAATTGGTTGTAATATCGACTACCAAATGATTCGAGAATCAAGGAGGGGGCAAAGACAAGAATCAAGCCAAAAAGGAACATGATCCCACAAACAACGAGTAGCCAGCGTGTCCAGAAGGTTGAGATTTGCATGAATTGTCTCCATAGTAGGTATGTGTTAGAGACACTATAGGCGTGGACTTACTGCCATTTGTAGACAAATGACTGCCAAATTGTGCCAATTGTGGTTCTAGGTGCTGAAATTAGACGGCGTTGAGTTGAGCAGTGGCGGCTTTGGCGGCATCATCATTCATGCCAAGTTTGGTGAAGATGAGCATCGACTCGCCGAAGAGTTGGGCGGCGCGACGGCGTTTGCCCCGTTGTTGTAGACTTTCGGCATGAGCAAAGAGCGTCTTGGCGATTTCACCTTCTGCTTTGATTTTGCGGAAGGCACGTAGGGCGGTTTTGAAATAGTCGTCAGGATTGATGGAGAGAAGGGTTTGTGTGGGCATCGTTGTCATGACAGACATGACCCGACCTATCGCACGATTAGCATAGCCAATTTGCATCGCACGTCCGAGTTCAGTGGCGGCACGTAAAGCTTGTTGTGCATGTTCCCATGCATCGGTCAGATGTTTTTGCTCAATGCAGATATTGACGAGAGAATGATGAATTTCGCAAACCACGTCAAGCCAATTCTGTTCTTCACGTTCAGTCGTACGCCACGACGAAGTATTGCCTAGTTCGAGAGCCCTATTCAATTTTAGTTTGGCGGTTTTTAAATCACCTAAACTGACGAGAACATGCCCTTCATTGGCGAGTGCTAGGACTTGCACTTCCATGTTGTTGTAACGTTTGGCATTGATGTGGACCATCTGGAAGGAACGACGGGCGCGGATGAGTTCGCCTTTCAGTCGCTGGCATTCCGCAATATTGAGTTCAATGTTGACGACACGGGAATAATTGCCCACC
>JANQRM010000217.1 GCA_028284565.1 Anaerolineae bacterium
GCTTCGTGTTCTCCGTAAAGCCTTTCCCTATTTGACGTGTGACCGCGATATTGACGGCAAGGATGAACGGGCGTGCTTGTTTTATGATATTAAGCTGTGCAATGCGCCATGTATTGGGGTGGTTAATCAACAAGAGTATCGGGCGATGATTCAAGAATTGATGGATGTCCTCAGTGGGAAATCGGAAGCTGTTGAGAAACGTCTACAACAAGAGATGTTAGATGCTTCTGAAGCTCTGAATTTTGAGAAAGCCGCCGCCATCCGTGACCAACTGAAAGCGATTGACTTTATTACGCATCGTCACAAAGCCGTGGGACGCAACCTCACAGACCATGATGTATTGGCACTTGCCCGTGAAGATAACTCTGCGGCTGTGCAGATTCTGTTTATCCGCAATGGGAAGCTCATCGGCAGTGATTCGCGGATGTTGGATAACACCGAAGATGAGACGGATGCGACTATTTTGGAGCAGTTCATCAGCCAGTTTTATGCAGATACAGATGAAATACCGCGTGAACTGATTTTGCCGGAGGAAGTGGAAGAAGCCAAAATTTTAGAACGTTGGCTTTCGGATAAGCGACATAAGAGCAAAGTCTCGATTACCGTTCCGCAACGGGGGGATAAACGCAAACTCGTTGGCTTGGCGCAGGAGAATGCGACAGAAGGTTTGCGAATGATGCGCGCCCAATGGGAAGCGGATACGACAAAACATGAAACCGCCTTATCTGAATTGCAAGAGGCACTCGAACTGCCCCGTATTCCTAACCGAATCGAATGTTATGACATCAGCACTACACAGGGAACTGCTATTGTCGCCAGTCGGGTGATGTTTGTGCAGGGTGTCCCGCGCAAAAGTGAATATCGTCGCTTTAATATTCGCTCTGTGCAACACGATGGTTCGGATGATTATCAGTCGATGCGTGAAGCACTGACTCGCCGATTCATGCGCTGGAAAGATGCGGTAGAGAATGAACAATCCCTCACGCCGGATGGTAAAGACCGTGATGAAACATGGCGATTATTGCCCGATTTGTTGATGGTCGATGGCGGGAAAGGGCAACTGAATGTAGCGAAAGAAGTATTAGACGAATTCGACTTGAGTGGTCGTGTTCCGTTGGCTTCACTTGCCAAGCAATTTGAAGAAATTTTTTTGCCCAACCGTCCCGAATCCATTATCCTACCGCGTCGGAGTGAAGCCCTCTATCTCGTCCAACGCATTCGGGATGAAGCGCACCGTTTCGCCATCACCAGCCACCGCAAACGTCGCACCAAAATGGGAATGGTCAGCCGCTTGGAGACGATACCGGGGGTGGGTCCAACGAAGCGCAAAGCCCTGCTCAAGCACTTTGATAATTCAATTGATGCCATCAAAAACGCTTCGATCGAAGAACTCTCACAAGTAAGCGGAATCAATCATGGTCTGGCAGAGACCATCAAAGCGGGCTTGGATGCGTAATCTGACCTAAATTGACCCTTTAAGAACTATTCTATTTGGTTATGATACCTCTTATCTAAAGAAAGGTATCCTTTTGCCACGCTTCCATGACCTCGTATCCATTCCCTTTCATCTGCCGACTGGCACGCACAATGCCATTACGGATGTTGATGGAGTTCGTGTTGGACATACGACGCTCATCGAAGGGGAGGACATTCGCACGGGTTGTACGGCGATACTGCCACATGGGGATAACGTCTATCAACAGAAGGTGCTGGCATCGGTCTTCACGATAAATGGTTATGGTAAAGCAATGGGCTTTGAGCAAGTCCGTGACCTCGGCACAATCGAAACACCGATTTTGCTGACAAATACGCTCAATGTTGGGAAAGTTGCCGATGCAGTCGTGAGTTATTCGATCCACCATAATCCTGAAATTGGCAAAACCGTCGGCACAGTCAATCCCGTAGTCGATGAATGCAACGATGGCTACTTGAATGATATTCAACGGCGCGTTGTGAATGAGGAACACGTTTTTCATGCGATTGAATCGGCATCTTCCGGTACAGTAGCAGAAGGCAATGTCGGTGCAGGGACAGGGACGGTATGCTATGGATTCAAAGGGGGAATCGGCACAGCCTCTCGTGTGGTACTGGATGGAGAATTCACTGTCGGGACATTGGTTCAGACGAACTTCGGTACAAAACCTGAATTACGGATTTTAGGTGTGCCGATTGGACAACAACTTGCACATGAGCATCAACCTAAAACAGGCGACGGCTCGATTGTGATGGTGATTGCAACCGATGCACCGCTAACGACTCGCCAACTGCACCGACTGACAAAACGCACACCTTTTGGTTTGGCACGGACAGGGACAGTGTGTCATCATGGGAGTGGGGACTTTGTAATTGCATTTTCGACAGCGAACCGTATCCCGAATCATTCATCTACATTGATACAGACGATCGACATGGTGAATGAAGAAAAAGTGATGAATGACCTCTTTCGCGCTGTTGTTGAAACGATTGAAGAGTCGGTATATAACGCGCTGGTCTCTGCCGAAACACTTGAGGGACGTGATAGACATATTCTCCACGCGCTTCCTCATGACAAAATCAGACAGCTGAGGATCTAATTTGAACGCTCGTGTCAAGAAATTCTTTTCCTATTATCGACCTTATCTGCGCTTGCTTTGTGCGGATTTAGCATGTGCGTTTGTTGTCTCCGCCATTGCCTTGATTTTGCCCCTTTGTGCCAGATATATCACCCAAAATATTTTAGAAGACAATGCCCCGAATGCGCTTGAGCAGATTATGGTAATGGGGGCATTTATGCTGGGGTTGGTGATTATTCATACGCTCTGCAATATGTTTATAGATTATCAGGGGCATGTGATGGGCGCGAAGATGGAAAGCGACATGCGCCTTGAGTTGTTTGAGCATTATCAAAAGCTCTCCTTTGGCTTCTACGACGAACATAAAACTGGGCAACTGATGTCCCGTATTACGAATGACTTGTTCTGGCTGTCGGAACTCTTCCATCATGGACCCGAAGAAGTCTCGATTGCGACGCTGAAGCTCATTGGGACCTTCATTATCTTACTGCTGGTCAATGTGCAATTGGCACTGGTTCTATTTTTCTTCATGCCCTTTATGGGGCTGTATGCGTTTTACCTGAATAAGCGCATGAACCGCGCCCTCAAGAATGCCAAGGCACGTATTGGGGATATTAATGCACAGGTTGAGGATACACTGGCGGGTATTCGTGTGGTGCAGTCCTTTGCCAATGAATCGTTTGAGCAAGAGAAGTTTGCTCACCAAAATACACGCTTTGTCGATAGTCGGCGCGAAGATTATCTCAGTTCCGCGTACTATTATGGTGGGATGATGGCGTTCACCCAACTCTTTACCATTGCTGTGATTGTTTTTGGCGGGGTTGGGATCGTGAACGGTGGCTTGGACTTAGCCGACCTCATCACCTTTCTGCTGTATGTGGGTATTTTGATTGAACCCATTCAGTTGTTCGTCAATTTCTCTCGCTTATTTCAGGAAGGCATCACGGGTTTCACGCGCTTTATGGAACTCTTGGATATCGAACCGGATATTCAAGATGCATCTGATGCGATTGAATTGATCAATGTGCGGGGTTCGGTGGCGTTTCGGAATGTAAGTTTCCATTATCGAGAAGGCTATGAGCATGTATTGAAAAATATTTCGCTCAATATCCAAGCCGGAGAATACATTGCCTTAGTTGGGGCATCGGGTATCGGCAAGACGACGCTGTGTTCACTTATCCCGCGTTTTTATGAAGTCGATGCGGGCGAAATCTTGATTGATGGCGTGAATATCCGCGACATCACCTTGCGTTCATTAAGACGGCATATTGGCATTGTCCATCAGGATGTTTATCTCTTTGCTGGCACAGTGGCGGATAACATACGCTATGGCAACATGGATGCCACATTGGACGACATCATCTCTGCGGCGAAACGAGCCAACGCCCATGAGTTTATTATCAATTTGCCGAATGGCTACGATACGGATGTGGGGCAACGGGGTGTCAAATTATCGGGTGGACAAAAACAACGCTTGAGTATTGCACGTGTCCTCCTGAAAAACCCGTCGATTATCATTTTCGATGAAGCGACGAGTTCGCTGGACAATGAAAGTGAGCGCGCGGTTCAAGAGTCGATGGAACGCTTATCTCAGAATCATACGATGTTGGTCATTGCACATCGCTTATCCACAGTACGCAATGCAGAACGCATCGTGGTGCTGACAGAAAATGGTGTCGAAGAACAAGGCACACACGATGAACTCATTGCCTTGGATGGCTCCTATGCCAATTTGCATCACTTACAATTAACGGGATAGAGGAGGCTGATGAATGCAGGTGCAATTGTACAGTGAAATCGAAGAACGCTTTATCGAGCAAGTCCATAACATTGTTTGGTGTAATGTGGCTACCATTGATACGAAAGACCGTCCCCGTTCACGCATCTTACATCCGATTTGGGTCGATGGGATCGGCTATGTCATCACGGGGCGCAACACACTCAAAGCTAAGCACATCGCGCACAATCCGCAGGTCTCATTGACTTATATGCAAGACCCGCTGAAACCGATTTATGTGAATTGCCTTGCCGAATGGGATGAGTCGCTAGAGCAGAAAAAGCTGATTTTCGACCTCTTTTGCAACACGCCTCCACCATTGGGTTGGGATGTCACCGTATTTGTCGATAGTCCCGACAATCCACAGATGGGCTTACTCAAGCTGACTCCATGGCGCATCGAATTGGCGGAGTTAGGTGGGGAGTCGGTTATCTGGAAAGCAGATTAAAGATGTTTAGCGAGGTCGCCACTGCACGACGTTTTCAAAATATTCTGTGTGGGTAAGTCGCTGGATTTGTGTCATTTCTCGATTCGCAAGATACAAATTATGAGAATGGTCTTCATGATTACGTGCCATAAAAATGATTTGTCTTCCATCTGGCGACCAATCTGCACGATAAAGTTGATTCAGCGATGATAAAATCCCTTGTCCTACCTGATAAGTGTTGACCTCTCCCGTTTCAATGTCTACAAACCCGAATACTATAGATTGATGTGTTTTCATGTCTGCTCGAAACAGCAATTCCGTGCCATCAGGTGACCATTTGACATTTGCAATTGAACCTATATCTTTGATTAACAAGCGAGTATCTCGTTCGTCTGGTGTGATAAGATGGAGTTCAAGTTCTGCTGTGGTTCGCTCATAATCAGAGTAAGCCAATACTGCTAACTGTAACCCATGCGGTGACCACTCAAGTTGACTTGCAAATTGTAAAGGAATTGATATTACAGTGGCTTCACCACCTTCCGAAGGCATCGAAAAAAGTTGTCCATTTTGAGTAAAAAGGATTTGTGATCCATCTGGTGATATGGCTAATCCACCTGAACGAGTATACAGATCGCTTAGCTGACGAATACCTCCACCATTTGCTGATACATCAAATATTGCCCAAGAACGATCTTCCGAGCTTTCTTGCAAGGTGCGTCCCCAAAAGGTGATACGCTCGTTGTTTGGGAACCACTGTTCCACTTTCGGAATAATTTGTGTCGGATTGGTTAATATCTGATGGTTGTTGCCATCGGCATCCATCACGACAAGCGAACGTGAGATGCCACTACTATCGATCTGATTTGCAAGGATTTGATTGCCGTTACTTGACCAACTTGACGCGACGAAAACAGTGTTGGGTGGCGTGAGTCGGGTTTCTTCCCCGTTAGCGGAATTCAAAACAAAAATACCTGTATCGCCTTCATCGCTCAGGATACGATTAAAGAGAATTTGATTTGAGTCTTCCACGTTAGATTGTGTGGTCACGACTTGCACGAACATCAGGCTCATGAGCGTGAGGACTGCGATACCGCTTAGCTTGTTCATTTCAGCGTCCGTACTAACTGTAACAGGGCAGAGCGTGCCTTATTTGAATGGGGGAGGGTGTCATTCCACAGGCTAAACAATATCCCGACGACGTTTTGTTGCTTTGTGATTTGCCCCAACACGTCTGCGGATTCTGCTAAGGAGGGTCCATTCGGTTCGGGGTAATTCATCGCGGGCATCTCGGCTGAATCAATCACGTCCGTATCAAAGTGGATATACAGTGGTTTTTGAGGGAATGATGTCGATGCTAAATTACCTATTTGCTCAACGACTTGAATCTCGCTGTTGTACAATTGAACCGCTTCTTCCTCATCCAAATTGCGAACATCTGTAATCACAATATCAGACTCTGCTATTGGCGATAAACTCATGCCATCCATTAAGTCTTGATTGCCTCGTCCAACCAACGCCGCGAGAGGCATCCCACCCAAAAAGCCACTCGGTGAGGTTTCTGGTGTGTTGAAATCCCCATGAGCATCGAACCACAAAATTGCTGGCTGTTGCGCTTCAAGTCCCTTCATCATGCCGAGACAACTGGTGCAATCAGAGGCAAACACAAGCGGGGTTTTATCTGGATGAGATTGGATTGCCTCAGCTAAGGCGCGATT
>JANQRM010000222.1 GCA_028284565.1 Anaerolineae bacterium
AATCCTCACATGGCATATGTATAATGTGCACATCAAACGCTTTAATCGCAGTATGTTCACTGGACGCATTTCTCATGAAGAGATGGAAGAAGAGCATGGGGAAGAGCTTGAACGTATTCTAAGTGGAGATGTTGAGGAAGACCCTGCACCTGAAATCATACTCAAGCGAAATCGCGTATTTATCCCATTCGCCTTCATAGTTTCATCTATTCTCCTGATTGGCTTAATGTTTTTCATCACTTTTGAGGACACTGCCATCACAACAATCGACCCGATTCCTGCTAATGGTGATGTCACCGAAATAAGTGTTTCGGCAGATGTGGGCGTTTCTGAGATGGGGCAAGAGATTTGGATGACCCAAAACTGCATGGAATGTCATGGCGAAAACGCGGAAGGTACGCCAGGCACACTGAATATTGGCATTGCGAATACAGCACTATCGTTTGAGGATTTTGCGGGTAAGGTTCGGCGAGGACCCGCCGATATGCCTGCATATTCTGTGCGAGATATTTCTGATGAAGAACTTGCACATCTCTATGCTTGGTTACAGTCCCTCAACGAAGAATAACGCGTCTTTTTCAAGATGGGGAAGCGTGACAACTTCTCTTCCCCATCACCTAACTTGTGTTACCCTCACTTTTCAATACCTTCAATAATCGGTTTTTCAACTGTTGGCGTTGCTTCTGATACGCCCCTTCTTCAATATCACCTTTATCATAGGCATTATCAAGTGTTGCTATTTGCTTCATGAGTTCTTCTGAAGTTACGCTCAGATCGATTGTTGGGCTTGGTGAAGCATTGCGTCCATGCCAGATAATCACGCCTGCGCCACCAATTAGAGCAATGCCACCTAACACCAGAATCAGTGAAAGTGCTTCACGCGTTAACGTCTGCGTATCGGTTGTACCACCTGCGAGTGGTGGGGATTGCATCGTGAGGGTATAGATGATGGTGTCGCCGATGTTGAGTGAGTCTGTGACTGTGTGGACATTGTACTGTTGTCCATTGAAGGGACGGGTTTCTGATAATTCTGTCTGGTCTGATGTGAAGCTGAGGTGTGAATTTTCTACAAAGAATGCGACAGGTCCTGCAACATTATAGTCAATCGGTTGTTGGATATTTTGTAAGCTCTCAATTGGGAGCAAATACGAGAACTGAACATAGTGTTCTTGCCCCGGCAATACTGCCGACATATCGTACACTGTCAGACCGTCGTTACTCAAGGCGATGCGGTTGGGGTCTGTGTGGTCAAGTTGGAGCTGTGCATCATTTGGTATCGCAAATTCCACAGATACCCGTCCATCAACGCCTTCGACATCATCACGCACAAAAGCACGGTCAGAGGTATTGAGTATATCGATCACTTCGATGATATAGAGACCTTCCGACAACAGATTGGCTTGTGATGCGCGTGAAGTAATCACGAGGTTATCAGCGGTTGCACCTCGTTCATAGATCACCACATCAAGTTCAATTTCGTTAGTGTTGGGGTCGCCGATCACAACAGGGCTTGTATATGTAATACCCTCATACAAAACTGTCATGCGGTAGGCAAAATCAGACCGAATCACAACTTCTTCGTATTGATAGGTTCCATCTGCGCCGACTGTATATTCAGCGATTTGTTCCCGCAATTGGCTATCATAAATATGAACAATCGCTTCCAATCCCTCGACAGATTCACCGCCTTCTGTACCCTGAATGATACGTCCCCGCAGTATGCCAATAGCTTGAGGAATTTGGACAGGGGTTACATCGGGTTCGTTTCCACCGGGTTCTTCTGTTGAGGCAGGTTCAGGTTGAGTGGTGATCGTCGTGGTGTCAGGTAAAATCTGTGATTCAGCCGAGAGCAAGCGCAAATATTGCACAACATCGCTTAGTGCCTGTTCCTCCACAACTGGAGACAGAGCTAAGTCTGCCTGATGAGCAAAAACCATTTCGGCTAATTCAGACTCAGTAAAATTTACCAGCCCTTGGATATAACTCCCGTTTTCGGTTCCACTTCCATCATCAGCATGACAATCGACACATTGAGCAGTATATACAGCTTGTCCCTGTGTGATATTGGTATCACTGAACGACATGGTGTAGGTATACAGCGCAACTGCCCAACGATCTTGTGCCGAGAGGGTATCCTTCCACGGGGGCATCAGATTCTCGATTCGCCCGTTGGTAATAGTCGCAAACCAATCTTGTAGAGATATCTCCTGAATTGTTGTCGGGTCCGTGAAATCAGGAACATTTTGTATTTGACCGCTTAGTACAAGTTCGCCATTTCCAGTGCCTGTGATACCGTGACACCGCACACAGTTCTCAGCAAAGATAACTGCGCCCTGTTCCAGATTCACCACACCATCGAATATCTCAGGTGTTGCCGGGATAGAAGTCGCACGTACAGGAAGCGTCGCCACAATTTCTGGCTCTCCAGCTAAACCCGAGCATGCGCTAAACGTAATCACAGATAAGATCAAAAGGAGTAAAGTCATCCAAAGTCGTCTCATAAAGGGGAGAGGCATGTTAAACCTTTTCGATTGACTGCAACGCAACACGGTAGTTTTGAATAGCTTCCTCTACGCTATGATCAAGTTGCATAGCATCGTCATAGTCGTTATTGTCTTCTAAAGAAGATTCACCATCAAGTAACTGTAACAATCGAACACCATATTGTGACCAGTATTCACGTTCTTGCTCATAATCTGTAGGATGAATTTTGTGTGATTTGTAATCATCTTCAAGGTCACGCAAAGTGGACAACACACGTTCATACACAGTAATGAGTTCATCACGTGTCATCTCCAATTCGCGTTTACGATTATTTTGGCTGGTGTTTCGGTTGGTGATCAACGGCAGACCTATTCCCAAGAGACCAATAATGAGCATCACAACAAATCCAATCAATCCTTCTAGCGACATAGTTAATTTGCTCCACTCTTTACCTGACGTATGATACCTTCAAGCCGATCGTAGGTTACGCCTGCATAGATGAATTCGTCAATGTAGCCGTTGGCATCAATCACAAATGTCTCAGGAACACCTTGAATATTGTAGGCTTCAGATATCCGAGTACCAAGGTCTGGTGCATTTATGTAGGTCACACCATACTCTTCTAAGAACGCTTGCGAACGCGGTCCGTTGTCCGCGTATGCAATGCCGATGAGTACCACATCATCATCTTGATAATCTTGCCAGATTGCTTCAAGTTCTGGAGCTTCTGCACGACATGGACCACACCAGCTTGCCCAAAAATTGAGTATAACTATCTTCCCACGGAAATCTGATAACGACAGAGTTTCGCCATCAAACGTGGTGAATACGAAATCTGGTGCGAGACCTTCCTCTGGCTGTGTCTCATTCTGGCGCGATAGCTGAAGTCCAAAGATGGTTCCTGCGATGACAATGGTCACTAGCAGAAAAACCGACCCTAAACTCAGACCACCCTTCCGTTTACGCTTTTCTGTTAGCACTTGATTCCCTCGTATTTCTGTCATGTCAAGTCTTGCTCCAATAGATTGCGATAATGATCCATCTGGACTGATTCATCTTTCGGGTTGCTGATATCAAGTTCAATGACAGATTCAGGTTGTCGAGTACGAAAGCGAATCAACACAACCACAGTGACAATACTTGCTAGTACAAGTACAACGTAAGGGGTTGCCAATGATAATGTTCTGAGTAAGGGGTCTTGCGGCGTGCCAACAACACGATCCCCAAACCGACGGACAAAGTCGTCGATAACTTCTTGCTCAGTCATCCCTTGTTCTAATTGCAAACGGATCTCATATCGCCAATCGGCACAAGCGGCTGTACCACAAGTGTCTAGCGGGATATTTTCACAGACTGGACAATAAAGTTTGCTCGCGATTTCATTGACATCATCATCTGTGACCACTTGATCCTGCCCGTAACCCACTCCTGAAAATAGTAGAAAAACCGTACTCAAGGTGAGAAGCAAATATATAGGTTGATAGACATTGGAGGCTCGATTCCTATATGCTTTCCATTTTTTGGGAAAAATCATCATATATCCTTCTAACCTTTGCGTAAGCGACGAAGAGTCTCTTTGTTCATGACTTCCTTCGGCAGTGTAGCAATAATCGTACCCAGAATAAGGATTAACCCACCCCACCAGACAAGATTAATCAATGGATTGATATACACCTTAAATGTCGCACGATTTTGATTGAGTTCTTCCCAATCAACCAGCAAGACGTAGAAGTCATTTTCGATGGTGCTGTGAGCCCCAGCGATTGTCATGGTGTTCAAACCTTCGGTACCGGGGAAAAAGTCCCGACGAGGACGAAGTGTCGCCAATTGTTGACCATCCCGCCAGACGCTGACATTCGCAATATCCATGATTCGCTCATCTTGGCTGATTTGCCCGCCGTAGAAATGATCGTAGACCATTTCATAGTCACCAATCTGGATAGACTCCCCAACTGAGAGTGTCTGCTGGGTTTCCAGTTGGAACAGTGTGCTTCCGATAACACCAATCCCAATCACTGTCACACCGAGATGGATCATATACCCACCATAACGACGTGGATTGCGAACAGCAATCTTCCAAAGTGATGCAAGTGGATTTTCACCATGAACACGGGTACGCGCACGAACACCACGATACGTTTCATAGATCGCGACCCATCCGGCGAAGAGAACGATACCATAGCCGACAAGTACCAGTGGAGACCCCATACCTCCAATCACGAACACTAGCAATGATAAGAGGGTCAAAACAATTGGGGTGACAATTGCCTTGCCCAATCGGGATATTGATGTGACCCCCCATGCTGATAGAGGG
>JANQRM010000258.1 GCA_028284565.1 Anaerolineae bacterium
AGGGACAGGTTTATTTGGTGGCGAAGGCTTTATCCTGCAAAAGCTCACCGGACCCGGCACGGCGTTTGTTGAAATCAGTGGGGATGTGCGGGAATATGAACTCGCGGCAGGGCAAATGCTGAAGGTGGATACGGGGCATATCGCCATGTATGAGCCGACGGTGCAATATGATATTCAGCGGATTAAAGGCGTGCGGAATATGCTCTTCGGTGGCGAAGGAATCTTTCTGGCGACACTGACGGGACCCGGTAAAGTCTGGTTGCAGACGATGCCCTTGTCCAATCTGGCAGGTGCGATACAACGCTTTATCCCGACAAAAGGCTAATTACTCGTCTTCCGGAATAACACCGGATGCGGGTTCTTCTTGTTCGAGGATGCGGGTGATTTGCTCGATGTGATCCATCTCGTGCAAGCCAACCTGCAGGAGTGCATCAAGCATGGTGAAGTGTCCACGTTCAGGATGGATGCCTGTGCGTTGCCATTGGTTATCATCAAGCGATTTGAAGAACTCGACAAATTCTTTGCGCTTGTTCGACAATTCCAGATAGGTATAGGCTAAATCTTGGTTTCGATAATCTTTTTCGATTACCATCTGTTCATGGTCATATGCCGGTAACCGGGGATTATCTTCATTCAACATCATCTGCGCGCGATTATAAAATATCTCATTAAAATCTTTGAGGTGGCATACGATTTCGATAATGCTCCAGCCTTCAGGTCCATCGTGGAGGTCGGTGCTTTGTTCTTTGGTCACATTTTTGAGGATGTGTCCGAGTGTGTCGCAGGTGGTTCGCATGAGCCAGATGTGTCGCTTGCGGATGTCCGGTAGGTTAATTGTGTCTGCCATTGTTTGTTGTCCTGTTAGGGTCAAATCGTGGCAGTATTATACCCTATCACTCAATGCTTTACTGATGACTTGGATGGTCTCGTTGACATAGGTATCCCATTCCTCTCGATTGAGATAAATATAAGGGCGATCTAAGTCCCAATCGGGGTTATTGAGATAGAAGGCTTTCGTATCTTTGGCTCGATTGGTAAACGCTCCTTCAGGAAAGTCAGGCAAATAATCGGGAACGGATTCGATATGCACAAAGTCGGTGTAGAAGATGCTATCCGGGTTCTCATACAAATAGAGGAAATCTAGCCCGTACCAATCCTTCTTAATCTCCCAGATATATTGTCGGTCTTCTGCCATGGGTTCGGCATAGAGGGGTGTCGCCATTTTGGGCTTCCAGATTCGCTTCATCCATTCAAGGTCGGCGATGAGGTGGCAGTAGAAACCCACTAAGAAGGCGTATGCTTCGTTATCATCCGGACGTTGAGCAAGATGGATGTCATAAAAGCATTCAGGTTCAATGACTTTGTCCGCATTGCGCCAATGTGAGACGGATTTATCCGGGATATAACCGCGGCGATCATCGGTCAGCATTCCAGAATCAGGGGCGATGTTGCCGATGAGGAACATCTGTCGGTGGAAGTCGTAGCCTTGCTCTAGGATGGCTTGTGCCATGCGGAAATGCGCGACCCATGTTGCCATGTGCTTCTCCTATGGTGTGGTGGACACAGGGGTATATACAAGTGTGGATGGCGAAGGTCTTACATCTTAAACTATTGCTTGGCAATCAATGCCGTGTTTCTGCCTACCTAATAGAATCTCGTTAATCAGCTGTGTCCTCATCAGATTGAGATAGGTGCTTCCTTGCAATTTCGCCAGCCTCAATTAATTTATCGAGAACGACTATCAATCCACTAATCCGTTGATTAGCGAAGTCGTGCAACGTTTCATATAAATCCCAATCATCATGTGGATGGTTATATTTTGGGTCATCCAGAATTCGCAGATAACAGAGTAAGAGTCTCGACCAAATGTCTAGCACATTTGTCGAAATGGTGGTGTTTATGAGGTTTGGTGGCTTCTTGTGTGCTTCTAAAGCGTAATATCGTTGAAGCGGATGGAAGGCTTTAGCTAGCTCATATAATAAAGGTGCAGATTTTTCCCTATCGAGCCACTTATTAGAATCAAACAAGCTCAGTAACTCGTTGCCAATCCGAACGATATTCGCTTCCAACTCGGCTCGTTCATCATCAATCATGTAACCTCACGAATTTTTGGCTCATCTAAGTAAGAAAAACTAGATGCCGTTGATATTTCATCATTTTGGGACATTTGATTCGTTTTTTTAACCTCACCCCAAACCCCTCTCCATATTCGCTCTGTTTCACATCGCAGGAGAGGGGCTTTTTATGGTTAAGAATGGGCAGGGTTTTGATTTGTCAACACGTCCTAACTCCCGACGGGTGTGAGGAGTGCCGGGTCGCTGAGCCAGATGTCGGTGGAGAAGAGTGTGCCACCTTCGACGACGAAGTTGGTGGAGTAGCCATAGGGCAATTCGTAGACATTGAGTCCATTGAATTGCGAGACGACTGGCACGTTGGTTCCGACAGCATTATTGAAGACATTGATGACAGGTTCACAGTTAATCTGAGAAACATCGCTACAAATTTCGAGCGTCACCTGTGCCGCGCTGACTTCGGGACGTTGGAGCAAGTAGTTGATACGAATGTGATTCCATGAGACAAGTTGCTTACCTTCGCCTTGTACGGAGCTGGGGTCAATGGTTGCTGGTGGTGTTGCGGCATTGATAATATCTGCCAGCGGACCACGACCGGTTGGGGTCGGTGTGGGGCGAGGACCATTGCACCAAACAGCATCACAGAAGGTCAAGGGAATCACCCCATCAAGTGTGGGTAAGGTATCAAAGACCTCTTGGGGCATGGTTGTCCAGCGACGGTCAATATACACCGCAAAGTCTGCACCACTGACGAACATCATGGTTGAGCCACCAAAGTTCCGATACCACGCGCGGAATTCCACACCGAAGGGCATGGGACCCATGAACTGTGTGGCGGCGGCATCCAAATAAGAGAAGGCATTGGCGGCTTCGTAAACAAAACGATTGTCCTGTGCTTCAATCACTTCAATCGGTGGATTTTCTGTAAAATCATTGGCAACCTGCGTCACCAATTGGCAATAATTGGTCGTGTCGGCGGTGAGTGCCGGGTCAAGTTCATAGTCAAAGGCTTGGCGGAGCAAAATCAGCAAGTTTTGGATATTCGTGGAGCAGAGGATGAGAGGGTCTGAGCCTTCCCAACCACTGGGACGGACTCCAATGCCTAAGTTCGGGGTCGCATCGGCGAGTAATTCAAGGTCACTGCGGAGGTTACGATGAGAGACGGTCAGCGATTCAGTAACGAGACCTGTCCAACCTTCGGGACGATTGCCCGTTCCCAGAATAGCATCGGCGAGTAATTCAAGGTCAAAGAACAAATCCGGCGCGAGGTCGGGTGAGTCAATATTTGTATTGCCAATC
>JANQRM010000262.1 GCA_028284565.1 Anaerolineae bacterium
ATGTTGACGGGTTCAGAACCATCGAAATGTTCGGCGGCAAGGGCAATCGCTTGGGCCGCATCTTTCACATAGAGGAACTCGCGTGTCGGTGTCCCATCCCCAAACAAGGTCACATGGTCGTCCCCACGTTCTTGTGCCTCCATCATCTTGCGAATGACATCAGGTATCACATGCGCCGATTCGGGGTCGAAATTGTCGCCGGGACCATAGAGATTGACAGGCAACAGATGAATGGCGCTATAGTCATACTCCTGACGATAGGCTTGGCTCTGCACCAAGAGCATCTTTTTCGCTAACCCATAAGGCGCATTGGTCTCTTCTGGATAGCCCATCCACAAGTCATCTTCCTTAAACGGCACAGGCGTATGCTTGGGATAACTGCAAATCGTCCCGATGCCGACAAATTTGTCAATCTTCTGCTGGCGTGCATGTTCGAGGAGGAGCGTCCCCATCATAATATTATCGAAGAAGAAACTGCCCGGATGCTTGGCGTTAATCCCGATACCACCAACGGTTGCCGCTAGATGAATCACCATCGTTGCTGATGGATTGTCTGCATACAACTGGCAAACGGCTTCCTTATCCCGCAAATCATAATCTTGACTGCGCGGAACAATCACCTCACCAACACCCAACGAAGTGAGTGTTTCATTTAAATGACTACCGAGAAAGCCTGCGCCACCCGTCAAGATAACACGCTGACGTTGCCAAAAATCCGTCATTCTGCATCCATACAAACTATTCGGACAAATAGGAGAGGCATTGTAACAGTTTCACCGTGGCTTGTAGAGGGAGAGTGTAAAGGGCGCGTCGTGAGAAGACACGCCCTGAATGGATAAATTTATTCAGCCCGAACTTCTTCATTTACCCGAATCGGTTGGACGTAAGGCTTTAGCACACGCTCAATTGCCATCGAATTGGCACAAACACCCCGCGCGGCAAAGAACGACGAGGTACTCCACCATTCTCCATTATCATATGTCACTTGATGTTCTTTGCTGTTCCCTTGGAAACTCACGTCAAATGCACGGATGGTAATACGATGAGGTTCTTCTGAATAGCGTTTGGCTTTCTTCACATCACTGACAATATTCTGCCCATTGGCATAGGGCATGGGATCGCGCTTCAGCATGGGCTTAAAGAGCTTTTCAATCGTCATGATGTGCGGGCAGATATGATATTTGGAATAGCCGGGGCAGGAGCATGTCCAGCCATCGGGACCCAAGGTCATCTGATAGTTGCTGTTATCCCCCTCAAAATCAATGGTTAAGCTATTAAAGGTGATACGATCAGGCTGGGTGGCATATTCTTTTGCCTTTTGAATCTTATTGATCATGGATGTATCCATAGAGAACACTTCCCTTTCGTGATAGGTGGACGATAGACTGTCTAAACATGCTTTGTATGACATATTTTTTGATCTTTGTAAAGCAATATTTTGGAAGGTGACACAAGGTACTAGAATAAAAACACGCGGGCTGTTGACAGCATCCGCGCGCAGTTAATCTCTCACCCAATATGTCCGTGCTAAAATCAGTTTCATCAGAAACCGCAACCTTCCACTTATGTATAGAAGTAGTTTAAGCCAACCTTAAATCCCTGTCAAACCACAGTTCGATTTCTTAACATAACTCAAACTTTGAGGGGGGTTTGTGTACGAAATTACTCCAGAAATGCCATTGACGGAGTTTGATGAAGATTTGACTTCATCTCTAACAACAATTGCAGAATTATCTTGTACTGCTCGTCGTCATGGTTCAATTTCAATCTAAAGTTGTCAAATTCGCACTATCCGCAAACAGACGCTTAATTCCAAAGCGTTTATCTACAAATGCCACCGTCACTTCCTCCGAGCCACGGAAGAACTTGCTCTCAATGACCGTGCCATGACCATACAGTGGGTGTGATACGCGGTCATTCTGCTTGAATTGCGCCGGTTTAGAATCGGGGAAGGGGATAATCTTGCTTCGTATCTTCTCGTTACCTTCACGACGCGGTTGTTGCGCTTGTTCACGTTCCCGTTGCAAATCGCGCGAGAGGCGACTCGGCGAGGTGTTCCAAGTCGTCTGCCATTGATAGCTTTGTCGCTCTTGCAGAGAGTTGAGCGTTGTTGATGAGCCGTCTAGTAACTCCGCTGGTATATCCGCCAGAAACTCCGATGGACGGTTGGCATCACTGTTGCCGTACAAACTCCTACGGAAGGCATAGGTCATATATAGGCGTTCCATCGCCCGTGTGACTCCCACATACATCAAGCGACGTTCCTCTTCAATTCCATCCGGGTCTTCGACTGAGCGAAAATGAGGCAACAACCCCTGCTCGACTCCAGCAAGGAACACCACTGGATACTCAAGCCCTTTCGCTGAGTGCAGAGTTAACAGCGTAATCGCATTGCTAATTTCATCCAGTGCATCCACATCTGCAACGAGCGATTGCTCTGCCAAGAACTCACTCAGTGTCATTTCATCCTCATCCGCTTGCTGAATCAATCCGCGAAACTCCCGAATGTTATCGGCACGGTCAATTGCTTCTTCCGGCGTTTTACTGATACTACTCAGATACAAGTTGTAGCCTGTGCGCGCGGTGATGGAATCAAACAAATTCAAGAGATTCCCTGTCTGGGTCATATTGCTCCACTCTTGCAACAACAAGCCAAATTCGGCAAACAGCTTCTTCGCGCGTGAACCGAGTGGTGATTTCATGCCTTCGAGCAAATGGTCGAGGGCTTCACCATAGGTATAATTCTCACTCGCCGCCCAATGCTGAAACTTCTGCAACGATGACTTCCCGATTCCCCGCTTCGGCACGTTAATAATCCGCGCAAAACTGACTGTATCATTGGGGTTATTCACTAGTCGCAGGTAGGATAGGATATCCTTCACCTCACGCCGTTTATAGAATCCCACACCCCCGACCAGCACATAAGGCACGCCTTCATTGATACAGGTCTGCTCCAGCGCACGAGATTGCGCATTCGTCCGATACATCACCGCGAAGTCGTTGTAATCAAAGCCTTCTTTACGCCTCAGCTCATGGATTTGCTCAAGGATGTATTGCGCCTCATAATTTTCGTTATAGGCTTCCTGCACCATCACCTTTGTCCCGCCCGACTTATCCGTGAAGAGAGCTTTTTCGGTTCGGTTGGGATTTCGATTAATCACCGCGCGCGCCACATCCAATATCGGCTGATACGAGCGATAATTCTGCTCCAGCAAGATAACTTTACAATCGGGATAGTCTTCACGGAAGCGTAACACATTCCGATAATCTGCCCCACGAAAAGCATAAATCGCTTGGTCTTCATCACCTACCACGAAGATGTTATTGCGAGGCGCACCAAACAATTTCACCAATTGATACTGCACCGTGTTCGTATCTTGGAACTCATCCACCAGCACAAAATCATAACGGTTCTGATACTTCTCGCGCACATGCGGATTATTCTGTAATAACAGCACCATCTGAATCAGCAAATCATCAAAATCCATTGCATTGCTATCCGCCAGAATCACCTGATACCGTGGATAGACTCGGCTCACAATCTCCGTGAAATAATCCGTCGCCACATAATCAGCAGGCAAAATCAACTCGTTCTTGGCATTGCCAATCGCACCCAACACCGCACGAGGCGAATACCGTTTCTGGTCGATATTGAGTTCACTCATCGCCTGTTGGATAACATTGCGCTGGTCATCCGTGTCGTATATAACATAATCCTCATTAAAATCCAGATACTCCGATTCAATCCGTAACAAGCGCGCACAGGTCGAATGGAACGTGCCAATTTGCAAACCGCGCAGACGATTCTCCAGCATCCCCTCTACCCGATGACGCATCTCACCTGCCGCTTTATTCGTAAAGGTTACTGCCATAATATTGCGTGGATTCACCCCCATCTCACTGATGAGGAAGGCAATCCGCCGAGTCAATACTCCTGTCTTTCCGCTCCCCGGACCTGCCAGCACCAGAACAGACCCTTCGCCAGTGGTGACGGCAGAATGTTGTTGTGGATTGAGTCCAGTAAGCAGTTCGGTGGTCATAAATTATTTTTTCCAAGCCAGTAAATTAGACGATACGTTCTATTGTAGCAAAAAGACCCCCAGCTTTCGATGACGGACAGCTTAGCACCACTTTTCGCCAATCGGGTAGCCCATAAGCTATACTCGTCATTCATCGCTTCAAAGTCTGTCAAGGAGAATGGCACTTGCCACGACGACAGCTTTTCGCCCTCTTTAGCAATGGCATGATTAGCAGTTCCATTGGCTATGCCTTTGGCGCAATTATCCCCATCTATATCGCACGCATCATTACCGACGATGCCTCTATTATTGGTATCTACCTTGCACTAACTTATTTAACCTATTCCATTGGTGTACTCGTTGGCGGATGGTTCTCCGATCGTTTTCCCCAACGACGCATTCACGGTCTGCTGATGTCTATCGTCATACGCGCGCTCTTCTTCGGGGTTCATGGCACTGACAGACATCTTCTCCCTCACCATCGCCTCGTCCATCTTACTGCTGACATCAGGCTTCAGCGTGTCCATTATTAGTACCATCACCGGACTCTATGCCGAAGAAAATGAGCGCGGGATGGTCTTTAGCATCATCTGGGTCAATCTCGCCATCGGTGCATTACTTGGCGGTCTCACCAGCGGACCAATCATTGATCGTTGGGGATTTCAGGCATTCTTCTTGCTCGGCGCATTGCTGACCCTCGCACTTCAACTCCCCGTGACCTTAATGATCGAAGACAAACGCCAGCCCCTTGGAAAGCGTAAGAAAGAGCAAAACTTGGGATTGAGCGCATGGTTTCGGTTAGGTCGCAACTTTATGCTCCTCTTCGTTGCCAGCAACCTCGTCTACATCACCCCCTACATCGGCTTACTCGGCAGACCCCTCCTGATGGAATCGCTCGGTTTTGATACCAGTGCCAACACGGGTACGATTGCTGTGAGTGGGGCAATTAGTCTCCCGCTGACTCTAATTGTCGGCTGGCTCTCAGATCGGATGGGGCGTGTACCACTACTGGCCGGCTGTTATTTGATCAATGTTGTCGGGATGCTCATGTTGGCAGAAGCCGAATTGCTCTGGCATTATCAAGTCTCCGCAGGCTTGTTGCTTGGTGTGAACGCCAGCTTGGGCGTGGGGTCAGCCCTCATCACGGATAACGTCTCACCTGACGTACTCGGACGCGCCTTGTCCCTCTATACAGCCACTGCATGGATTGGCGGTATCATTGGTTCATTAGGTACAGGCTTTGCAATGGAGCAAATCGGCGTTTATCCGACTTTCTTAGGTGGCGCAGTCTTGCCCATCATCGCCATCCTCTTGCTCATCCCCCTCTACCAATCACGCGGAACGTTCTCTACCAAAGCCAAACGAACCATCGCTTCGGTATAATTGGTCTATCGAATAGGATGAAAGGAACACAAAATGGATAAAATTACACCCAAAATCGCCTTCTTCGGACTGGTCACTGTGATTGTCGCCATCAATGGCTTTCTGCAAGGCTGGCTCTTCCTCTTGCAGGGAGATAGCATGAATTTACTCTGGGTTGTCCTGAGCATTGTGATTATCATTGCCCTCATACGCAACATCCGCATGGAATTGGATGCCCAAGAGCGATAGTTTTTAACCATCTGCAAAAAGGAATAGAATCATGCTCGCCATTGAATTCATTGGTCATGCTTGCTTCCGCATTTGGGAAAACGGCAAACCCACCATCATGACCGACCCTTATACCCATTCCGATGTCGATTTGGAGGACGAGGGCAAACGCTTCGTCGCCGAAACCGTCATCATGAGTTCCTTGTCCGACCTCTCCCACAACAATGCTGAACTCGCAGAGGGCAACCCGACTCTGATTAATGCGCTTGATGTCGCCGCCGGAAATACCACTGCCACCATCAATGGTGAGCCTCTGATAGCCATCCCCGCCGCTGAAATCCCTGACCATCCCACCGGACCTGACGACAATGGCATGTACGCCTTCAAAGCAGGGGACTTATGGTTTGCTCACATGGGGGATGCCGGCTTTAATGTCGGTGTCGATTTGCTTCGCGCATGGGAAGGGCATTGTGATGTCTTGCTAGCACTCACGGGTGCGAAATATAGCCTCTCCCTCGATGAACTTGATGCCATGATTGACTTCCTCCAACCCAAGTTCATCTTCCCTATGCATTATCATCTCCCACCTCCCGGCGGACCCATGCAACCCCTGAGTACATTCCTCAACCGTCGCCCACACGATCCAGTTTTAGTTGTCAATCATCACACTATCGGACTCCCCATCCCAGAAATCAAATCAGGACATCCTACTATCGTCGTCCTTCAACCATCCGGCTATATACCCACCAAGCCCCAACTGACGTATCAGTAGAGGCTTTTGACCAGATGATTAGAATTCGTGTGTTATTCGGTATCAAAATCGAAATTCTGCCAGAACTCGACTTTAGCTTCCCATGTGCGGGCGGTGTGGTCATCTAACAGACGTTGATGCGCTTCCCATGTCCGCCAGAAATCCACCTTCGCTTGCCACACATTGATCTCGTGTTGACTCACATCATAAGGGATGTCGGGCGGGGCTTGCTCCGACGACACTGCCGGTAGGGAAACGAGTAGCGCAAGCATCAAACCCAAAAACAATTTTCTTTTGAGAGACATAATGTCCTCCTCTAAAAACTGATTCAAATACTTTTTGTTGACCGCGTGACTGGAATCACGACCAGAAACGGAATTTGTCAAAGCCATTCACATCTGGGATAATTGATAGAAGTCAGACACTGGATAGAATCATGACTATCCCAAATCGACAAAGTAGGACTGCGACATCACACACTGCATCTGAAAACATGCCTGTTCTCCAGAACACATCTCAGCCAGCACAATCGACAATTCCAACCTATCGCATCCCCTGCTTCCACACCGCTTCCAGAGTGCTTACAAATCGCTTAAATACTTAACTTGGGCAATGAGTGATGAATACAAAGGCAAAATTAACGATTCAGCTACTCGGAAGCCCTATCGTTCATCATAATGATCACGAGGTTTCCGATTTCCGTAGCCAAAAAGCTCTCGGATTATTGGCATTCCTCGCCTATACAGGCACAGCACATCGCCGTGAGGCATTGGCAGATTTATTCTGGGACTCGCGCACCACCAAGCAAGCACTCTCCAACCTCCGCACCGTATTAACCCAACTTCGAAAGGAACTCGCTGATTACTTGGTTGTTTCCAATCGTTCACTAGCTTTTGATCAAGAAACCGACTATTGGCTGGATACAACTGCACTTCAACACGTTCTCACCTCACCGCTTGATTCGCCAGAAAATGCGATACAGATACAGGACGGACTGCAACTTTATTGTGGCGAATTTTTGGAGGGGTTGTCCTTCCC
>JANQRM010000283.1 GCA_028284565.1 Anaerolineae bacterium
AGGGACAACCGGGCGCATTATCTGCACGCGAAGTCTTGGAGATGGCAACAGCAGGTGGCGCAAAAGCCTTGGGTTTAGATGATGAAATTGGTGATTTATCTGTCAGCAAAAAAGCGGATTGCATCATCCTCGACAAAGCAGGCGGAATCGGATGGTCACCCTACCCTACCAACGACCCCTTCACTGCGTTGGTCTATAGCATCAATGGCTTACAAGTCTGCGATACGATGGTCGATGGCAAGTGGCTACTGCGCAACCGTGCATGGATGACGCTGAATTATCGGAACGCCGTACAACAACAAAATCAGGATATTCAACAACTCATGCAAAAGCGTCAAGCAAGAGAGGCTTGATACTGGGCGAGCTGCTGGTCGATTTGGTCACGGCTTGCCAATGCGGGAATCACCCCCAATTGAGTACATGCCAACGCACCAGAGACATTCCCCATTTGCACCGCCGCCACGAGGTCCTTTCCTTCTGCTAACCCGATTGCCATCCCTGCATTAAAAGCATCTCCCGCACCCGTTGTATCCACCACATCTACCGCCATCGGGGGAATCATCTGCGACCCCTCATCCGTGATGATGAGCGAGCCTTGCTCACCCATTGTCACGACCACCGTCTGCACACCGAGTGACTTCAGTTCTTGTGCCAGTTCGGTTGTCGATTTCGGGTCATCGGCGGGTCGTCCGAGCAAGATACGCAATTCCGTTTCGTTGGGTGTGAGATAGTCTATATATTGAAATGCCGATTTGTCTAAGAGTGTCGCTGGAGCTGGATTCAAAATGGTGCGGACACCGTGTTTCTTCCCCAATTGCATCGCATGGACGGCGACCTCAGCGGGAATTTCTAGCACACTCATCACAATGTCACTTTGGGCAATTTGCGCTTCGGCTTGGTCAACGAAAGCTGGAGTCATCTGATTATTCGCACCCAAATCGAGGATAATGAAATTCTCGCCAGCTTCATTGAGCGTAATCATGGCGATTCCAGTTGGCTGGTCGTCCAGTTGTTTGAGATGGGATGTTTCAATACCCTCTTCATCAAACAAATCTAACGCGACACGAGCTAAGGAGTCTTGTCCAATCATCCCGATAAAATGAGAATTCGCCCCATAGCGCGCCGTTCCGATGGCTTGATTAGAGCCTTTCCCACCCGGTCCCATATCAAAATCTGAGCCGACGAGCGTTTCGCCCCAAACCGGTATCCTCCCTGTGCGGATGGTCATGGCAATAACAAAACTTCCAACAACGGTGATGATGGGTTGGCTCATAGGGTTATCCTCTGGAATATGCGCTGGGTTTCATTGGCTAATTGATGACTCATGCTGATAACTGTAACACAATCCTCAACTATTGCGGGAATCCTAGCCAGATGGCTAGTCCAAAACTATCCGTCAAGCGGTAGGCAAGCACCCTGTTTTCGCGTTCAATAGAGATAAGTGTCAGGGACAACAGAGAATAATCCAATGCCTCAATTAGTTATTATGAAAACCAGTTACTCAATCTATATGTATGTCTTCGATGGTGCGCGAACAGTCAATCGACATCGCGTTCAATCTACTGAGTCTGCTCGCGGATTCTTGCAAGAGATGCTAGAAGTGTATCCGGACATCAAAATTTCAAACTGGGATACGGATACCTTAACCATGCCAGCGGTTATCGGTCCGGCGATGCGTTAGGACTCTAAACACCCCTCAATCTTTCAGAGGATTCAGGATCGTGATTAAAGTCAGTCAACTTATTCAGATGCACCTTCGGCAGTGGCTTTGAGCGCATCCGCGTGGCGTTGGAAGGCTTCGGATAAATCAGGGATGGTGCGTCCGATGATGGGCAAGAGCCAACCAGTAAATTCCTCACGGACATGATAACGGGTCGTATCACCTTGTTGCGTTAGCGTAAAGGTGCGTTGTCCCTTAAACATCCCCAAGGGCATTCCACTCGCCCAGACCATTTTCTGATTCGGCACAAACTCTGCAACCGTCACCGGAAAGGCACGGTCTGGACTGACTTTGGTATAAACCGTGACTTTCTGATTATGGACAATTTGTCCCTCAATCCGAGTCACATCGGGGTCCCAGTTGGTGAATTTCTCTGCATCAGTGATAAGTCCCCACACGATTTCTGGCGAGGCTTTGATGTCGACAGATGCTTCATAAGCTAACATACGACTCTCCTTGCTTGTATTTAGAAACTACAGCATGTAGGTTTTGATGTCTGCATCAGGTTCGCTGAATATCTAAAGTGTACCCTCAACTGCCGAAAGCGTCATTAGCCACTGCAATACCATCTTCATCAGCTTATTGCCTCTTGATGTCAGTTATATACCCTGACTTTTTCACTGTTCCTATCGAAATTTAGTAAATTTGTATTTTAAATGTATTATAGTTATAATCTATTTAACAGTGAAAGATGTTAAGAGATTCCGCTCAACATCGGGTGATTTGTCTGAGTAGATAACAGATCAATCACAACACCTCTTAGTCGGACAGAGCATTATTACCTGTCTTTTCCTAAGCATTTTTAAAAAATAATTGTATGGAGCTTATTTATGAAACTCTATAGAGTATTGGCATTAGTTCTCGTCTGTGTCCTTGTTCTCACCACGATAGGTATCTCTCTCGCCCAGTCGGATGCACAAACCGCCTGCGATTCACTTCGCAATTCCTCAGCATTGGTCATCATCGACGTGCAATTCATTGAAGGTGAAGCCGAGACTTATTGCCAAGTATCCGGAATCACCGGACAAATCCATTATCAAGTCAAGTTGCCCGTTCCAGAGCAATGGAATGGTCGTTTTTTGATGACTGGCGATGGTGGACATGATGGTTCAATCGGCTTAGCCAACCGTCCCGGCTTTGCCGTGGCAAATAGCGATATGGGACATTCTGCAGTAACAGAACCCGGTGCAACCTTCGCTCATAATAACCGCCAAGCAGAAATTGATTATGGGTATCGTGCCGTTCACACCACGGTCTTAGCCGCCAAACAACTCATACAAGATTATTATGGTCGTCCAGCGGATTACTCCTACTTCGATGGGTGTTCGACAGGCGGAAGACAGGCAGCAGTTGAAGCCCAACGCTACCCCGGCGATTTCGATGGCATTGTGGGTGGTGCGCTATTTAATAACGCCGTAGAAGTAGCAATGGAACAAGTTTGGAGCAGTGCTGTTTTCTTCTATGATACCGATGGTGATGGTGTTGGTTTCGACAACAACATCACACAGGAAGATATCAACGCCTTGCGAGATGCAGTACTCGCGAAAGTCGATGTACTAGGCAATGATCGCATCCGTGACGGTGTGATTGATAATCCGATAGCCGCCAGTGCTGTCTTTACAGATGAAGATATCGAAGCACTCGGGGCTGAATTGGGTTGGTCAGACGGGCAAATCGAAGCTATCAAAGATGTCTATTCAGGTCCTCACGATTCTGCAGGCAATTCATGGTACAAAGGCAAAGCCCTTGGGACAGAATATGGTTGGGGACTATTTGTTATACCGACCCCAGATGCTTTTCCGGCAGGCAATAGTATGCGACCCTTCCAGACCGGTTTTGCTTTTAGCTTCGTGAATTATCTCTGGTTTGAGCATGATCCCGGCGTTCCAACAGCAAATCCGGGAGACCCCTCCTTGTTAGCACAAGATGGAGAATATCGCTGGTTAGATTTTGACTTTGATAGCAACACGCCCACAGGCGAGACTGCTAATCCAGTTGTAGGTCCGTGGACACCTTCCGATGGAGGTGGATTTATGCGCGAAATTCTCAATGCATCAGATACTGATCTTACTCCCTTCCTCGTCCAACACGATGCCAAATACTTGCTTTATCATGGTTGGGCAGACCCCCTGATTGGGGCAGAACCGACTGTTGATTACTTTGAAGGGATTGTCCGTGATACCTTCGGTGGTGATGCGGAACTCGCGGCGAACAATGTGCGACTGTTTATGGTTCCCGGTATGGGACATTGTTCGGATGCAGGGCTTGGTTCGGCTAGCGAATGGGATCGCTTAGCTCCGATGATTGAATGGGTAGAAAATGGAAATCCACCCGACTCCATTGTTGCGGTTCATACAGGAGCCGATGGTGAGGTGGATAATGAGCGTATTCTTTGCCCATGGCCCCTTCAACCGACTTATACCGGACCAATGGATGATGACGCACAGAACAATCGTGAGAATTGGGTTGCATCCAATTTTGAGTGTTTGCCACAAGAGTAAATCAAGACCTTAGAGAAGATGAGGGCTTCTACCCTATCGGGGAAAAGCTCTCTCTTTTGATAAGTCATTAATGGATACTCTATGCCGAACCTTTTTCTACTTCTTAATCATCAGTAGTCTTTTGGGCTGTTCTCAAGCGAATTCCGAGGACCTAACAAAGACGTTGGCAAACACGTTTCAGGATTCGCATTTTCACGTTGTATCACTCGGATATACACCGCAACCCTATTTTGATGCTGACAGCTATCGCTTACAGATTTCCGGTGAAACAATTCAGATTCTGATATTTTCGAATCCATTAGGAGCATTCTTAGCGACTTTATCCGTGTCAGCCGATGGTCAAGTGATTGCTGGGCAAACCATCAATTGGACACAATCACCTCATTTTTACTGGCGTAGACAACATATTGTCATCTATGTAGGTGAGAACATCGAAATCATCCAGATTATTGAATCCATCATGGGTTTACAATTTGCAGGTGGAGTCGTTTACCCTGATATTTGAACAATAGAATCTTTAGCATGTCAAAATTAAACGAAAAGACCACTCGAAATCAAGTGGTCATGAAATTCAGCTGATATGGAATCAACTATACTCACCACGCATAGGCTTTGGGGGCTTCTCCACCCGGTCCGGGGAAGATGTCATCCAGTCTGGTAAGCGTCTCCACATCCAACGTAATCTCCGTAGCTCGCACCGCACTTTCCAATTGCTCCATCGTGCGTGGACCAATAATCGGCGCAGTCACAACGGGGTTATGCAACAACCATGCCAGTGCCACTTCACCGGGAGGCTCGCCAATGTCACGGCAGAGGTCTTCATAGGCTTGCAATTTATCCCGATTCTCTTCCACACGTTTC
>JANQRM010000291.1 GCA_028284565.1 Anaerolineae bacterium
CTGTTGAAGCAGTAATCCGATACCCCCACCCCCAACAAACCCGATAATCGTGGACATCCGCACGTTAATATCCCAGCGATACATGGTAAAAGCAATATAGGGTGGGATGATTTGTGGCACAACAGCATAAATCACCGTCTGAAGCTGATTTGCACCTGTTGATTTAAGAGCTTCAATAGGACCGTCATCAATGTTTTCAATCTGTTCACTATAGAGCTTACCGAGTGCGGCGATACTATGCAGCGTCAATGCGAGGACACCAGCAAATGGACCAATCCCTACCCAAACAACAAATACCAGACCCATAATCAACGGTTCAATGGAGCGAACCACATTGAGGCTAGTACGGCTCGTGTTATAAAGCAGCGAACCAAGTGGAAAGATCGACTTCACACCACTGATGCCGCCACCTAATCCGCCCAATAGCGCACCAACCCAGATTGCGTTAAATAGATATTGCGAAATGGGCAATGTGTTGCCCAAGAATACGGCTTGCGTTCCTGTGGGTAATGTACCATCAACAAGGGAACGCCCAACACTGAGCAGATTAAATACCCAGATGAACGTCAGCACAGCACCAACACCGAACACGCCGAAACGCAAGAGTTGGCTTTGTTTGAAGGCAGTAAAGTCGCTTTGAGCAGCAACACGACGTACTATCATCAGCAAGAGATTCCCGCCAAGAATCGATGCCACGAGAACAGGCAGTAACCCCAGTAAACTCGCCCAAATTCCAAACATCCCCATGAATCCCATCAGTATACCGCCTGCGACGATACCAAGGACAACCCCGATGCCATGCCCAAGACCAACAGGTAAAGATCGAATGACAGGACCGAGCCAACTCGCTGCAATACCAGCCAGTGTAAGTGCGGTCACAACTCCTGCAATCAGCCCTAAACCAAGTTCGACCAGTGAACCCAGTATTGATAGAAAATTACCAAAAGAAATGATCAGTACAGACAGTCCATTGCGAAGTTGCTGGGGTATCCCGCTAGGGTCTTCAATGCCAAAAGCAGCACCGCCTGCTTGGATTTGCTCACCACCTAATATGCCAAGCCCGCCCAATGCGCCGATAAGTACAACTGCGGAAACACCAATAATGATGGAATTGAGTGTTTGCTTCCAGCGCGTTATATCTTGATTTCGATTGTCAGATTGTGCTGGATTGAGCCGTGTCATCAAAAAGAAGAGACCCAACAAGTAAACAATTGGCACGACAAAAGCAACCAATGCCCCTAAGTTCCCCCCGACCTCCCCGCGACCGATTGTCAGAGCGTAATGTCCCAAAGGGGCGATCAACATTCCACCAAGCCAAAGCCCGATAACAAATGTGATGAACGCCATCAGCATACTTCCTACAGAAAGTGTGACTTCTTCCATCAGATTGCGTGCCGCAAAGAAACTGATAATCCCTGCAATCGGAATTGCGACAGAGGTGGCAACCAACGCCATAAAGATGGTCTGTAGCATCCTATCTGCTACGAGAATCGCACTTTCAGAGAGTTGGATAGGACCCGTGGGAACAGCTACCTGAACCTGAACTTCGTGGAGTTCACCTTCTCCACCACGAATTCGAGGCACTTCAATTTGACCCGAGAAGCTACCGTTGCCACTCAGCACGAAGTCTTCACGCTCTATTTCGAGGATTTCACGCGGACGTGGACGCGGTTCTTCATCACCATCGGCAGGTGGCATCCAACGCACCCGCGCATCGGCATTACCGGCTGCACCTTGAATTGTGAATGTCACCGTATCCCCATTATCGCCACAAGTTGGTTCGATAATAACGGTCGGTTCGGAAGCATCAGAACTATTGGGTTCTGGGGCAGTCCCTTCCTCGCAAGCCATCAGAAACGCCGCGCTATATATCTCGACATTTCGCTCCTGCTCAAAAATATTGGGGGAAAGCAATTGCCGCAATGCAATCGTAACATTTTCCTGACGTTGTGCTTCTTGCGGGCGTTCTAAGTCAATCTCTGTAACACTCCAGCCATAGGCATAAATCAGAACACCTATGGCAACCACTAGCACAATCAGCAGTCGATATAGTGCATTTCGGCTTTCGGAGGTTTTGGGCTTTGGAGTTTCGGCTGACATAGTTATCCTTAGGGGAATGAATGATGATATACTCGCGGTCGACTAGATGATTTATGAAATTCCGACTTCGACGGCATCTTCACCATAAATTTCTTTGAAGCGGACATTATCAATTTCTTCTGGTGGTCCATCAAATTCTAATTTGCCATCTTTCAGGGCAATCACCCGATCAGCATAAGCACGGGCAAGGCTGAGAAAATGCAAGCTACAAACAACCGTCAGCCCATCTTCTTTGTTGAGTGATTCCAGATATTTCATGACACCATGTGAGGTTGCTGGGTCAAGGCTAGCGACAGGTTCGTCTGCGAGCATAAGTTCCGGGTCTTGCATGAGTGCGCGGGCAATGGCGACACGCTGCTGCTGCCCACCTGACAAATCGGAAGCGCGCTTATACGCTTGATTTCCGATGCCCACCCGTTCAAGGTTCATCAAAGCCTTTTCCGCCTCAGCCCCCGGAAAATAGTTGAACAAGCTAAATAGCGGATTGGTATAACCGAGTCGTCCTGCCATCACATTCGTAATGACTTTGCTACGCTTTACGAGGTTAAACTGCTGGAAAATCATCCCAATCCGGCGGCGCAAATATCGGATTTCTTCGTTGCTAATCGACGTAATATCTTGCCCATTCCAGACGATGCGCCCTTCTGTGGGTTCAATGAGGCGATTCACACAGCGCAACAACGTACTTTTGCCGCTACCACTCAGACCAATCAACGCCACAAACTGACCATCAGGCACCTCGAACGACACATCATCTAGTGCTTTGAAGCCGTTATCATAAACTTTGGTCAGATTCTCTATAGTCAGCATATTGAGGCACTCCTAGATGCGTGAGGACGACTTCATTTTACAAATAGTCCTGCAATAAATCAAAAATGGGTGGGACTATGCCCACCCACTGAATTCTATTCGATGAGATTCATTTAGTCTGCGAAGATGTCTTCTTCAGTCAGACCCAGTACTTCAAATTGCAGACGAACAGAATCGAATGCTGAATCGTCAACGAGGCTGAGTGTCGTCCAGCTATAGCCGTCATCAGCACCGAGTGCGCTATCTGCCCATGCATCTGTTTCGCTGAATGCGACCAGTGCTTCGTAGATTTCCGCACGGAGTTCTTCAGGGAAGCCGACTCCAAAGCTCATGGTGTCGTTTGGAATGGGATCGGAGATAGCGAGAATACGAATTTCGTCGACAACATCTGGAGCTTGTTCCACAACAGCAGAACGGGCATCCAAAATGCGTGTATCTCCTACGAAAAGACGACCTTCATCGGTGACAAAGCTCTCTTCGATGGACAGATCAAATGGTTCTGGCAAGTCTTCTACACTCCAGCCAGCACCAGGGGTCAGTGGTGGGGAGAAGTAAGTGGTTGCAAAGTCGGCATCACCATTATAGACAGCCAATACAGCTTGGTTGTGACCACCTGCTTCAACTTGTTCACCGGGTTCAATTCCCAAAGATTGCAACTCAACGGAGGGAACGATGAACCCTGATGTAGATGCGCTATCCGGGTATGCCCAAGATTTGCCCTCCAAGTCACCGAGAACATAAATGTCGCTGTCACGGGGAACGATGTATTGCGCCCAGTAGAAAGGCCAGCCGAAGCGAACAGCAGCCGCATAGACTTCGATGTCACAACGTTGATTGCCAATTACATAACCCGCAGCAGGAATGAATCCCATGCTATTTTCGGGGTCTGCGCACATCGCTTCAATCGTTGCTGCGTAGCTGGTGGGTACGCTGACTTCATAGCTCAAGCCAGTGGCTTCTTCCAGCGCAGCAGCCAGAACTTCACCACCTTCAATCAAGGTTTGAGCTTCTGCAGAGGGAACAAAGTAAACTTGGATGGGATTATCGGGACTGCCAAGTTCGCCATCTTGTGCAACGACAGCAAAGCTAGCCAGCATCAAAATTGCTATTGCCAAGATTATCAAACGTTTCACTAAACACTCCTATAGTAGATTTTCTTTTACAAGTAGCACCGCTTCGGATAATTTACTTTAGAGATATTAGTTCATTTTAACTTAATGTTAAGAAAACATTAAAACAATCTTTGGTAAATACATCAAGAGCATTATTGTCCAAAAAACTATGCGGGGAATTTAGGAATGAGTAATAGTGAGCATGTGGAGCATAAGACAAACATGCTAAACTTTTTCAGATACGCTCTATGTGAATTACGATAGAATCTAAGCGTTTTAGAGGCGTAATGATACAGAGTTCATCATGCAATGTAGGGGAGATTGCGGACATCCCGTTGGATGTCCCTACAAAAACCTCACAATTCGCATTGTAGGGACGCGCAACGGCGCGTCCGAATGACTGATGAATTCTTTTTGAATCTTATTATTCTGCCAACCCCAATTTTCAACTGGAAATCGAATTCCACATAAGACGTATTCTATATGCGGATAACATGGCATCATATCAACAAGACAAAACCACCCATTTTATGATAATCCATTTGTCCTTACATCGAGATGATATATATCACATTTGATCAAATTCGGTGTATGATCAGATTAGCAAGCATGTAATTTTGAGGAGTAATCATCTCTTGGGGATTTTCGAAGAAAATAAGCATCAAGATTCATCCATCCGTGAAACGATTAGTCAATGGATGCAAACAGATTATATTCCACAGCAATCAGCATCTATGCAAATGCTCTATTCTCGGCAGGCTTGCTGTAATTTGACTGTCCTCAAATATATTGATTTAGGCTATGAATTGCCGGACGGCTGGCGGTATCGTGGCTATGAAGAACACGAATGCTCTGTTATTTCCCCTGTGATCAACTATACGGAAGATCGCCCAGATTGCCGAACCGGTGCTTTGCTGTTCCACTTTGAACATGAGACGGAAAAGACACAATTTGAGGTCTTGCATACATCAGCGTGGGAGAGCGACGAAGACATCGGTATATCGTTGGTATCGATTGCGGCGGTGCCGGATGCTTACATTGAACAATGGCTCGCATTCGAGAAGGAATGTGACCGGATTGCTTCTTCTGCGTTACCCTTCCGTGAAAAAGTCTATATCGTCGGTGGCATGAATGTCTCGGTTGATACAACGGTTGATTGGGAAGATATTTATTTGCCCGAAAAGCTGAAGAGCGATATTTTGCAAGACATTGACGCTTTCTTCGAGAAGGGCGTGAAAATCTACAATCGTCTGAAGCTGAGTCCGTTCCGCAAGTTGTTGTTCGCGGGAGTGCCGGGAACAGGTAAAACGATGCTTTGTTCTGCGATTGCGGGGTGGGCTTTGGCGAAGGATTATTTCGTCGTTTATGTGTCTGGTGCAAATGAATATGGTGCGCAATTCTGGAAGATTCATCGCGCTTTGAAGATGGCTGCCAACGCGGAAATGCCGACGATTGTCATTGTGGAAGAATTGGATGCCTATCTCGATGAAGACTCAAAAGCGGAATTGTTGAATGTACTCGATGGTTCCG
>JANQRM010000301.1 GCA_028284565.1 Anaerolineae bacterium
TCAGTCGGTCTGACCCGCGCTTTGCCAATATCATCGCCCGACCCGATAAACGCTTAGGCATGGTTGATTGGGAGGATGCAGGTTTACGCGATTCCGCCCGTGACATTGCCGACTTAATGCTCCACTGCAATCAAGAAGACTTGCTCACAGCTGACGAATGGCAAGCCTTCCTAACACCTTACCTGACAGTACGTCGCCAACACGACCCTGATATAGATCGACGAGTCCATCTCTATTACGCCATATTTCCCATATTTTGGTTATCAGGGTTAATCACGCATGGCATCCGTCGCTGGAAACAACAGGGGAATCTTGCTGGCTGGACAATCAACTCCATGCCTGCCAACCTCCGCCTCCGACGCTACCTTGCCCGCGCCATCGCCTATCCACAAATGGCGTTTGATAAACAACTTGATGAACTAGCCGATGTTGTCTTTATTTGAGACGATTGACTGGGTGGCAAACCAACCATAAAGACAGGTCATCTGTCATTTCTAAACTTCTACTAGCTATCTCTATGTAACATGAATTTGTCACCTAGATCAGTAAATTATATTGCTTGTGATATACTGTTTGTGATAAATATGACATAACTCCCACACACTACCTGCCAATCATACCTCACAACAGTTCCGCCTTTTCAAGGAAAGGAGATTTTATTATGGCTCGGATTCTGTTTTTCACAGCCAATGCAATGGGGCATATCTCTCCTGCTGTACTCTTGGCTAAGAAATTAGTTGAACGTGGACATGAAGTCTATTGGTACAACAGCCCACGTTTTCGAGACAAAATTGAGGCATCTGGTGCGAAATTTATGCCCTATAAAACTGCTCAGGATTATGAATGGGAAAAAATTGACGAACTATTTCCAGAACGTAGCCAGCTAAAGGGAATGGCACAATTCAAGTGGGATATGAAAAAGACCCTTGAAATCGCCCTGGACCAATACCAAGACGTAGCAGACATCCTCAGCGAGATACCAGTGGATGTCATTCTGGGAGATGTCATCATGTTCTCCCCGCAGTGTGTCTCGGAAATAATGGGGTTGCCCTATGTCTATTATTCGCCTATACCGTTGATGATCCTCAGCCATGACGTACCACCACCTGGCACACCTTTCGGTCCGAACGCAACATCCCTCGGACGCATCCGTAATCGACTGTTGAACGGGTTGGTCTTTCGCGTTTTCCTCAGGGGCATTGACCGTGAAGTCAATCAGTTCCGTGCGACACTGGGCTTACCCCCATCGGATTATTCCTTTATGGAAATGGAAACTCGGCAATCAGACCTGCATCTGCAAACCACCATTCCCGCCTTCGAATTTCCTCGCAGTGACCTCCCCGATCATGTACATTTTATCGGTGCCTTGCTACCAGAACCGTCCACCGAATTCACAGAACCAAGTTGGTGGCATGAGCTAAATGATGACCGTCCAGTCATCTTGGTGACACAGGGAACGGTTGCGACCCATCTTGACGACTTGCTAAATCCCACTATTGCGGGTCTGGCAGACGAGAATATGCTGGTTGTGGGTACTTTAAGCAATAAGTCAGTCGATGAAGTAAAGCCTAATCCACTCCCTGAAAATGTCCGGCTTGAACCCTTTATCCCCTTTGCCCATCTGTTGCCTTATGTCGATGTGATGGTGACAAATGGTGGGTACGGAGGGGTGCATTTTGCCCTAGCACATGGTGTGCCTCTCGTTGTCGCGGGACAATCAGAAGATAAGGTCGAGGTCAATTTGCGCGTCGGCTGGTCCGGCGTAGGGATCAATCTCAAGACGAGTAGACCTACACCAAAGCAAGTCCGTGAAGCAGTCAAGGAAGTCTTGCGCACAGAGCAATATAAAGGGAGGGCACAAGCGATGCAGAGGGATATCGCAAAATTCGATTCAGCTACCAAAGGAGCAGAATTGATTGAAGAACTAGTGGCAACGAAGCAACGTGATTCACAGACTGTTTAGGCATGATCGCTCAGTCATTGGGTAAACACAAGGATTGTTAGACCAGATGTACTCAAAGTCAATTAAGTTGACCGGAGGATGATATGTCCCGATTAGATATGTCTCCTGTCGCGCTGGCATGGTCACAGGTGGAACAGGGTGCTGACCTGCTCGCCCGTGTCTTTCAATACGACCCCGCAATGCAATTTGGCTCCGTAAGCTACGCTAAATGGGTACGCTTTTACCGAGCGAATATACGTATGGGCTTACTCTATGGCGAGGTGTATACAACCCCTTCGATTGACGGTGTTGCTGTCTGGATAAGCCCTGAAAACACTGGCATTATCTTGGGTCCGATGCTCCGGACTGGCTTTCTGACGGCTATATTATCCATGGGGATACGACCCATGATGACGTTGATGAGGTCTATGAACTATACTGAGAAACTGGCGAAACAAGCAGCAATATCAGGTCCATATTGGGAACTAGCCGTCATTGGCGTAGAGCCGTCACAGCAGGGAAAGGGCATTGGAGCAACACTCATACAGCCTATCCTAGATCGGGCTGATGTAGACAAGATGCCATGCTATCTGATATCGGGCAACAAACGCAATCTCAGCTTTTATAAAAGACATGGATTCGAAATAGCCACACAAGGGCAGACTCCAGCAGGACCCCAGATTTGGGTGATGCTCAGGGAACCAAATAGGTAGGATTGATCTCCACAAAGTCGGATGTCCAGAGAAAATTGAGGCATGCGTTATGCTCTCCAGGATACTGGACGAAAACATAAACATCCACAGACGTGTAGATATGAAACACATCCCCATGGTGGATTTAATCAGTTGTAGTTTCACACGCAACAGCAGTACTTGGCAGTATAACGCCTATACATGGCAGAGACTTTTACAAGATAAAAAGAGCATCCAACAAACAGTATCTCGAAAGGATAGCTCGCTATGAACAAAAACATTTACTTGCTCTTCGCCATTATCGGCACCGTGATTCCATGGGGTTTCTTTGGTTCGTTCTTCGCAACCAATGGCATCGACATCCCTGCTTTTCTACAGGGTCTCTTCATCAATGGCGCGGCTGGGGGCTTCTCGGTGGATGTCTTGATCTCCATCCTCGTCTTCTGGCTCTGGTCATACAGTGATGCCAAACGCCACAGCGTTCCCAACTGGTGGCTAACCATCCCCGCAGGCTTCACCGTCGGCTTGTCACTTGCCTTGCCCCTCTATCTATACTTCCGAGAAGGGAAGTTAGCCACGAGCTAATTCAATACGGGAAATGCTTTACAATTTGCCATATTTCTTGTATTGTTATAACAGACCAACTGGTCGGTCTGGGGAATATATGACCGAAATTGAAACTTATGAACACATCTTATCCGTAGCATCTGACTTGATTACGGAAAACGGTTTTGCCAATGTCTCCATGAACGATATCGTGAAGGCGACTGGATTGAGCAAAGGCGGGATTTACTGGCACTTCAAAAGCAAGGACGACATCATCATCGCCATCGTAGACCGCATCTTCACAGAGCAAATCGAACTCATCGACGAGATTCTGCCGACAGAGGGTAGGGCAGAGGAGCGAATCATGGAGCTGGTGCAATACATCGGAGCCACCTTGGAAGAGATGACCCGCCAAGCCCCTACGCCTCTCGATATTTACGCGCTCGCTATCCGCCATAATCATCTCAAGCATCAGCTACAGAACTACTTTCGACAATACCAAGCCCGCCTCGCGGATTTAATCCAACAGGGACAAGACAGGGGCGAATTTCAGGTGACGGATGTGGCACACTCCGCCTTTAATTTCATCGGGATGATAGAAGGCACAATTCTACTCAGTATGATGATGCAACAAGAAGCCACTGTCGCCGATATGTTGCTCGATACTACTCAGACTTTTCTTAAAGGTATCCAAGCAGGAGAAAACAACGGATGAAGGTTTTAATCGTTGGTGCTGGCGTTGCTGGACTAACCCTCGCACATTGGTTGGATCAAACTGAGCATGAAGTCGAAGTTATCGAAAAATCCTCTAATATGAGAACAGAAGGCTACATGATTGATTTTACTGGGACGGGCTGGGCTGTTGCTGAGCGCATGGGCATTATTCCTGCGATTCGACAACGTGCCTATCCAACCGAAGCGGTAATTTATAAAGATGCCAATGATAAAGTCACTGCCCAAGTCCATGTGAGCAAACTCTTTGAGCGTACCAATGTCCAAGATAAATATGCCGCCTTGAATCGTCGGGATTTGGTGGAGGTGTTGTATCAGCATGTGAAAGATAGAGTCTCGATTCGCTTCAACACAACCATTGAGTCCATTGCACAAGATAGGGACGGCGCACAAGTAACCTTTAGCGATGGCACAGAGGGTGACTACGATTTAGTAGTCGGTTGTGATGGCATTCATTCCAAAACTCGTCAACTCGTCTTTGGGAATGAGGCACAATTCACACATTATCTCGGCTATCAATTTGCCATCTTTGAAATTGACCCGCTGGCGATGGATTTGGGAAATTCCTATCATATGCATGTCGAACCCAATATGCAGTTGGGTATCTATCCCACCCATGCTGACAAGTGGCTTATCTTTTCTGCCTTCGCGCATGCGGATTCAACAATTCCACAGTCTAAAGACCGCGTGCAAATTCTCAAGCAATGTATCGGTCACCTAGGATGGCATGTCCCTCAGATTCTATCCCAAGTACAAGATGACACCTATATCTTCTGGGACACCATCACCCAAATTCAGATGCCTCAATGGTTCAACAATCGGGTGGGCTTGATTGGCGATTCGGCATATTGCCCGACGCTGATTTCGGGGCAGGGGGCTTCAATGGCAATGGCAGGTGCCTATTTCTTCTCACAGGCTCTTGAACGATCATCTCACTATCAGGAAGCCTTCCAGATCATGGATAACCGTTTGCGTCCACATATCAACAAGATTCAACAATCCGCGCGGAACTTTGCACCTACATTCATCCCAAAAAGCCAGCTCCGCATTATGCTGATTAACTGGGTACTGCGCTTTGCCAATTTGCCCCTCTTCAGTGGGCTGGTCGGCAAACAATTGACTGTGGATAGCATTTTATGATGCCATAATTTGCAAGTAATTTAATTATGGCATGTCTTCGTATTTGGCTTCGACGATGTAATAATTATCACGTGGTGGACGGGCATAATGTTCATCTCGTGGTGGGCGAGGTCCGAGCTTAATCACCCCCGGAATGATGTTTTCATACGGGATGGATTCTAGAATATCATGAATCACATTGAGGCGGGCGCGTCGTTTATCATCTCCTTCGACTTGTCGCCAGCGTGCTTCGGGAATATCCGTATGTTCAATCATGAGGTCTTTGGCTTTGGAATACTCAACCCAGCGTGTCCGTGACTCAAGGTCCATCGGGCTGAGTTTCCAGCGACGCATGGGGTCCTTGGCACGGTTCTGGAAACGCTTTTCTTGCTCTTCATCACTCACAGAGAGCCAATATTTCAGTAGCACAATACCCGAGTTAACGAGTAGACGTTCAAAGTGTGGCGCGGCACGCAAAAAGTCCCAATACTCCTCATCTGTGCAGAAACCCATCACTCGCTCAACACTGGCACGGTTGTACCAACTGCGGTCAAAGATGATAATCTCTCCAGCGGCGGGGAGATGTTCAACATAGCGTTGGAAATACCACTGGGTGCGTTCACGGTCCGACGGTTTGCCGAGTGCAATCAATCGAAGACCGCGCGGTTGCATGGGTTGCATAATACGCTTGATAATTCCCC
>JANQRM010000034.1 GCA_028284565.1 Anaerolineae bacterium
CTAACCGGATAAACCGCTTCTTGTGGCACAACGAGATAATCAAAGGGTGGCTTGGCACTGGCTTTCTGTTGCTTGACTGATGCGGAAAAATCTTCAACCGTGACGATTCCTTCTTCCATCACATATTGCATCCACAATCGGCTATGAATTCCGATATGCAAGCATTTCCGAACCAAGCCCACGCCTAATGGATCAGTGTCTTGCTCCCACTTGATAATCACTTGCGCGCGGTCGATGGCTTCTCGCCAAGCATCTTCCGCTTCATAAGCATAGTCGTTATAAAACTGATGAACCGATTGCGATAACAATTCCTCAAATACACTTCTTTGGATGGACATCGTTTCGAGTGTTTCATGATTCATCTTCGATAACCATGCCGATTGATGCATCACCCACATAAAGCTCAATGTCACCCATACTGGACGCGAGACGGTACTATCCCCATAAAATGAGCCCAGACTCGGCACATAGACGATAATTCGATTCTCGTTGAATGTCCCGATAATGTGATTCCCCGCTTTGGGTAAACGTCGTTGTTGAGCATCATAAAACGCAGTCGGAAGATGCATAAGTGGTTTTGTCCTTCGTGTTCAGCTTAAATAGTATACGTTGCTTTTTGTGATTCTCTTAATCAGAGTCTTGAATAGTCATGATGACATCATCGCCAATCGCCACATTTAATTTATCCGAAGCATTCCCTTGATTGACAGCGATTTCCAGCCAACCATTGCTATCGAGCTTCACAAACGCCTCACCCAGTTCAACCCTATGATACGACTCGCGTATCTGATTAAATTGTGTATCACCAATAGTGATTTCAACGGATTCTGCATGTAGCTGTACCAATTGGCTAGGAATATGAAGCCGAGTATTCAGTGATAACGAATGGGAATCTTGCCAAGTCAGATTGCCAATGCTGATTATGATATTTCCAAAATGGTCGATATAGACGACTTCGCCCTGAATAGTATTTCCTTGTTTCTCTAACTTTGGTACAGGAAGTGAGATTAAATCGTCCAGCCGTTCACCAAAATCTGCGAGATGGGTGTTGCCACGCGCTAAATACGCACATGCTGGCGCAAAAATATCACGTCCATGAAATGAATGGCTCACATCGCTTAACTGATAGTCAGGATTATCCAGTGAAACAGCTTGGAATGACCCTAATTCAGACAAAACATAACTCAATACCCCATTATCCGGCGCAATGAAGGTGTAATCGTCGGCCTTAACTGCGATTGCCTTCCGTTGACTGCCTACGCCGGGGTCTACAACAACTAGAAAGTGTGTCCCCTTCGGAAAATAACTATAGCTATTCAATAATGTAAACGCCCCTTGTTGGAGATTCTGTGGTTCGGTGTGATGTGTAATGTCAATCAAGCGAGCCGACGGACAAATATCTGCCATGACCCCTTTCATCACCCCAACATAACTATCTTGGATACCAAAGTCTGTGAGCAACGCGATCGTAACGGACAACTCAATTTCCTAACGTGAATTTGATTCATTGACAAGTGTAACGCGACATGGGTATACTGGCATCGGTTGACTTTAGGAGATTTGTCCCAATGTTCCATCATCATCATTCCACATTTAACCCAACACCGGTGTGTGCGACTTGATGCTTTGCAATTCAACTTTGCGTAAACAATAAGCCCCGCCGATAGCGGGGTTTTTTATTTGTATGGGAAGGCAATTCTATGTTAGCAGTCATTGATTATGGTGCAGGCAATTTACGCAGTGTGCTTCATGCCCTCAAGCATATTGGGGTCGAGGATATGCAATTGGTTCGCCATCCACAAGAACTCGAAGGCGCAAGCAAAATCATCTTGCCCGGCGTGGGAGCATTTGGCGCAAGTATCCAGCAACTCCATAAGCAAGACCTCGTAAAACCATTACAAGATGCGATTACCGGCGGAATCCCCTATCTTGGTATTTGTGTGGGGATGCAACTCCTTTTTGAAATCGGCGAAGAAATGGGCGAACATGAAGGCTTAGGCATCTTAGCGGGGCGCGTCGTGCGTTTTCCACAGGATGACAAGCTCAAAGTTCCACATATGGGTTGGAATCAATTGCATATCCAACGCGAGTCCTGCTTGCTAAAGAATCTTGATGCAGAAAGCTATGCCTATTTCGTCCATAGCTATTATTGTGCGCCAAGCAATGAAAGCGATGTGGTCGCAACCGTTGACTATGGACTTCCATTCACCGCTGTTATTCAACGAGATAATATCTACGGGGTACAATTCCATCCCGAAAAGAGCCAAACCTTTGGACTACAAATCTTAAAGAACTTTCTCGCACTCGCGGAGGCAGCATGATTATTTATCCAGCAATTGACCTACGAGGCGGAAAAGTCGTGCGTCTGCGAGAAGGTGATCCCAACCGACAAACGACCTTCAGTGATGATCCCATTGCCACTGCCCAACAATGGCTCGATGAAGGTGCGACATGGTTGCATATCGTCAACTTGGATGGTGCCTTCGCAGAAGCTAACAGCAATAGCCAAATCTTAGAAGCGATTGCACAACTTGATGTTAAAATCCAATTTGGAGGCGGACTACGCGATTTATCCGCAATTGAACAAGCCCTCAACAGTGGTGCAGACCGAGTGGTTATCGGGACTTTGGCAATTAAAGAACCAGAGATCGTCGGACAAACGGTAGAACATTTTGGAGCAGATGCCATTTGTGTCGCATTGGATGCGCGTGATGGCAAAATTACGACGCACGGCTGGCAAGAAGTCACCGAGCAAACGCCCCTTGAAATTGGTCAACATATGACAGAGGTGGGTGTTCAACATGCCCTCTTTACCGATGTACAACGTGATGGCGGGTTAAGTGGTGTGAATATCGAAGCTACCGTCTACCTCGCACAAGAAACAGGCTTACAAGTTATTGCATCAGGAGGCATTAGCTCCTTAGATGACATCCGCGAATTAGCCGAAAGCGGTCACATAGCGGGTGTAGTCACGGGGATGGCACTTTACGAAAAGAAGTTCTCGCTCCAAGAAGCCATTGAGGTAGCCAATCAATTGAGTGTAGGGTGATGCTATGTTAGCCAAGCGAATTATTCCTTGTTTAGATGTGAAAGATGGACGTGTAGTCAAAGGTGTCAACTTCGTCAACTTGCGCGATGCAGGCGACCCCATAGAACAAGCGATTGTCTATGATCGTGAAGGCGCAGATGAATTGGTCTTTCTGGACATCACAGCCTCTCATGAAGGGCGAAAGACCACGCTCGATATGGTGCGTCATGTTGCTGATAGCATCTTCATCCCCTATTGTGTCGGCGGTGGTATCCGCACCAAAGAAGACATTCGGGATACCCTGCTAGCTGGCGCAGATAAAGTCTCGATTAACAGCACGGCGATTCGCAATCCCCAATTGATTAATGATGGAGCATGGGCATTTGGCAGTCAATGTATTGTCGTTGCAATTGATCCCCTCTATGTCGACGGTAAGTGGGTCGTGCATATCAACGGCGGACGTGTCCCAACAGATAAAGAAGCAGTTGGATGGGCAAGAGAAGTCGAAGATCGTGGCGCGGGCGAAATCCTACTTACGAGCATGGACAGAGATGGCACGAAGGCAGGCTATAATATCGAACTCACGCAAGCTGTTTCAGAAGCTGTCACAATTCCCGTCATTGCATCGGGAGGAGCAGGCAATAAAGCGCACTTTTATGAAGCATTCGCTGATGGTAAAGCCGATGCCGCCCTCGCCGCGAGTTTATTCCACTATAATGAACTGCGGATTGGTGAACTCAAGCAATATCTCGATGAAAAAGACATCCCCATTCGCATGAACGGCTGGGAGGGACTCGATGATTAAGAACTTGGAACTCAATGCCTTAAAATGGGGGAAAGATGGGCTGATTCCCGCGATTGTTCAAGATGTGAATACCAGTGAAGTTCTCATGATGGCATACATGAATCGCGAATCCCTCCAACAGACTCTCAACAAGGAGGAAACCGTCTTCTGGAGTCGCAGTCGGCGAGAAATCTGGCATAAAGGGGCGACATCCGGCAATATTCAAAAGGTGATTGAAATCCGTGTCGATTGCGATGCAGATACTCTACTCATCTGGGTTGAACCTGCGGGACCTGCGTGCCACACTGGAGAAGATACCTGTTTTTACCGTACCCTCAATGAATTTGCCGAAGAAAGCCTAACATAATGCCTGACATGCTCGACACCTTAGAAGCGATTATCCATGATCGCAAACGCAATCCAAAAGCAGGAAGCTATACTCAGCAACTCTTCCAAAAAGGACGTGGTAAAATCGCACAGAAAGTCGGGGAAGAAGCCACAGAAGTTATCGTCGCCGCCTTATCTCAAGAGAAATCTGACCAAATCAATGAACTAGCCGACTTGTTTTATCATGTCTTAGTCCTGATGGCAGACCTTGATATTCGTTTGGATGATGTGCGCGCTAATCTTGCAGAACGCCATCAACATCGCACCACAAAGGACAATTAACTGTGCCACCATCAGACCGCTTTGTCTCAGAAACGACTTTTCATGTCCGTTATGCCGAAACTGACCAGATGGGAATCGTCCATCATGCAACTTACTTGGTTTATTTTGAAGAAGGACGTAGTGACTACATCCGTCAACGAGGTGGCAGCTATGCTGATTTCGAGAAGGTTGGCTACTTTCTCGCCGCAAGTGAAATCCATGCCCGTTTCATCAAGCCTGCCATTTATGACCAACAAATCACCGTTTATGCATGGATTGACGATATCAAAAGCCGACGCATGACTTTTGCCTGTGAAATCGTGGCAGTAGATACTCAAGACCTGCTCTTCAAAGCGACAGCTAACCTCATCTGTCTCAATCGAGAGGGACAAGTTACGCGAATGCCAGACGAGTGGCACGCGTGGGGAAACCATGATTGACCGTCCATAACGGATAAACTATACTCAATTCATTCAATTGAATGTTCATTTCAATAAATTTTGGAGACAAATATGGTTACTTATGCAGACCGTCCTTGGACAAATAGTTATGATGATGGAATGCCCACTTCCCTTGAATTCCCTGAAGTACCGCTTCACCAATTTTTGCGCGATACAGCAAAACGTATCCCGAATAACACCTGCCTCATTTCATCGGCACGCCTCCCTTTGCTGGGTCGCCAAGCCAATATGACCACCTATGCCCAACTAGACCGTGCCTCCGATGCAATGGCAGCTGGTTTGGTCGATACGGGGCTGAAAAAAGGTGATAGAGTAGCGATTGTGATGCCCAACTGTGCGCAATTTGCGATTACCTTCTTTGCCATTCTCAAAGCAGGCGGAGTTGTCGCGGCAACCAACCCGACGTATCCAGCTGATAAGATGGCATATCAAATCAACGACTGCGGAGCAGAATTCGTCGTTTGCCTGACACTCTTCTACCCCTTAGTCAAGCAAATTCAATCGAAAACCCAAGTCAAAACAGTTATCGTCGCGAATATCAAAGAATATCTCTCGCCGATTGCCAAACTCCTCTTCACACTCGCGCGTGAGAAAAAAGATGGACACTTCTTAGAGGCCCCGCAATCCGGTGATGTCTGGTTTCAAGATGTCTTGTCAAAATATGATGAGCAAAAACCCAATGTCGATGTCAAGTCAGACGATCTTGCGCTTTTCCAATACACAGGCGGAACAACCGGTGTCTCCAAAGCGGCGATGGCACAGCACAAAGCTCTTGTTTCCAATATGCTCATGCTTGATTCGTCAATGAGTGTTTCGGGTGTTCCGGGAGAGAAAGAAATCTTCTTAGGCGCAATTCCCATGTTCCATGTTTATGGATTGGTCGTCGTCCTCAGTTTGGGTGTCTACAAAGGTGGGCAGATTGTCCTTGTACCGAATGCACGTGATATTGTCGATGTCTTAGATAATATCCATCATTTCAAAGCCACACTTTTTCCAGCTGTTCCAGCTCTCTATAATGCGATTAACAACCACCCCGATGTCAAATCGGGCAAATACTCCCTAAGCTCATTGAGAGACTGTATCAGTGGGTCTGCTCCCTTACCCCCTACCACCAAGAAGGAATTTGAACGCCTCAGCGGTGCAGTCGTACGTGAAGGTTTTGGCATGAGCGAAGCCCCTACCGCCACCCACGTCAATCCCATCACGAAAGAGAATCGTGTAGGGTCAATTGGCTTGCCCTTGCCAGAGATGGATATGCGGATTGTCAGCCTTGATGATGGTGAAACGGATGTCCCTATTGGTGAAGTTGGCGAACTACTGATGTCGGGTCCCAATCTGATGGTCGGTTATCATGGGATGCCCACAGAGACCGCCAATTCCATTCGTGAAAAAGATGGCAAACGTTGGCTCTACACAGGTGACATCGCCCGCGTAGATGACGATGGCTACTTCTACATCGTTGATCGCAAGAAAGATATGGCACTCATTGGTGGCTTCAACGTCTACCCTACAGCGGTCGAGAACGCCCTCAAATCGCATGATGCCGTACTAGAGGTCGGTGTCGCCGCCATTCCCCATCCAGAAAAAGAAGGACAAGAAGCCCTAAAAGCATGGGTGGTGAAAAAGCCAGATCAAAATGTCACCGAACAGGAACTCATCGACTTCTGTGCAGATAAACTCGCCGCATACGAAGTGCCACGTCGCATCGCTTTCATAGATGAATTACCAAAAACTACGGTTGGCAAAACCCTACGTCGGGAATTGGTGCGCCTCGAAACCGAAAGTTAGCAGAAGAAGTCATTAAAACACGATACAATAAAGGAAAATTGATACCGAGTCTGAAACTGAGGCTCGGTTTTTCTTTAAGGAGATGTTGATGGTAACCTACGCAGACCGCCCATGGACAAAACATTACGACCCCCATGTTCCCAAAACCCTTGAACCCTACCCTGATAAGGTGATGACGGATTATCTCCGAGAAACAGTTGCAAAAAATCCATCAGGCACAGCGTTAATTACAACACTCAAACTTCCACTATTAGGTCGACGAGACAGTCGCATCAGTTATGGTGAATTGGACAAACTATCCGATGCGCTTGCAAGCGGACTGGTGGATATAGGATTGGAAAAGGGAGACCGGGTCGTCATTGTCATGCCCAATAGTGTTGCTTTTGCAGTGAGTTATTTCGCTATACTAAAAGCTGGAGGCTGCGTCGCGGCAACCAACCCCACCTATCCCCCCGGCAAAATGGCATATCAAATCAATGACTGTGGTGCGAAGTTTGTCATCACCCTCACACTGTTCTACAACCTCATCAAAGAGATACAACCTCAAACTCAAGTCAAACAAGTCATTGTTTCCAATATCAAAGAATACTTTCCAACGATTGGCAAAGTCCTCTTCACACTCGCTACCGAGAAAAAAGCAGGGCATCGCATCGAAGCATTAAAAAGTGGTGATGTCTGGTTCCAAGATATTCTCAAAAGAAATGTAGGACAAAAGCCCAATGTCAAAGTCGAACCCGACGATTTAGCTCTCTTTCAATACACGGGCGGGACAACCGGTGTCTCCAAAGGCGCAATCGCAACGCACCGCATTCTAGTTGCCACAACAGAAGGTGTCCAAGCATGGACAGGACTCAAAAGCGGAACATTTGGAGATATGAAACCCTCTGATATGGTCTATTTAGGGGCAATTCCCATGTTCCATGCCTATGGGTTGGTCGCCCTCTTGACAAATGGAATCTCAGCAGGTGGCACAATCGCCCTCATCCCCAATCCGCGCGATTTAAAAGAAGTCGTTGATGTCATTCATCATTATCAGCCCCATGTCTTTCTCGGTGTTCCTGCCCTCTATAACGCCATTAACAACCATGCCCGAGTCCAATCTGGCGAAGTCAGTCTCAAGAGCTTTGTATTGAGTACAAGTGGTTCCGCCCCTCTGCCCAATGCCACCCAAAAACAATACGAAACCCTCAGTGAGTGTTCAATTGTCGAGGGATACGGTATGAGTGAAACACCCGTTGCGACCCATTCCAATCCCATCTTTGGTGAAAAGCGGTTTGGCTCCATAGGCTTGCCCTATCCCGATATGGATTGCCGCATCTTGAGTTTGGACGATGGCGAAACCGAATTGCCTGTTGGGGAAGTGGGTGAACTCGTCATCGCAGGACCCAATATCATGAAAGGGTATCATGGGATGCCCACTGAAACAGCCAATGCTTTGCGAGAAAAAGATGGGAAAACTTGGCTACACACTGGCGACATCGCCCACATGGACGAGGATGGCTATTTCTACATCGTTGACCGCAAGAAGGATATGGCACTCATCGGCGGATTCAATGTCTACCCGGCTTCGGTAGAAAATGCGCTCAAATCTCATCCTGCGATTTTTGAGGTCGGTGTTGCCGCCATTCCCCATCCCGAAAAACATGGACAAGAGGCACTCAAAGCATGGATTGTGCTTCATCCCAATGAAAAAGTCACCGAAGATGACCTCATTAAACACTGCGAACATCATCTTGCAAAATATGAAGTCCCACGTCGCTTCAGCTTTGTCGATGAATTACCCAAATCAGCCGTCGGCAAAACCTTACGACGTGAATTGATTCGCTTGGAAATGGAAGAGCGCGAAAAAGAGGCTTTGCAAAACGCCTAGGTTGTTCTCAACACTTCATCGGCTGAAGGATTGGAGTCAGCATACCAACTCCGCATAATCTCCAAATCCTCCGGCTGATAATACCCACGGAAGAACGCCCGTGCCGCCCAACGATTCATATACCACACAGCATATAACCCAATCAATATGACGAAGACGAGATAGCTCAACCAAATCCCGCCAAACTCCCGCGACGAGTCCAGAGCCGTTGAACTATTTTGAATACCCGGCAAAATTTGCAAGACAATCGTTAAGCCGGCAATGAATATCACTGTCCCTGTGAAGATATGACGTATCCATGGAGGTCGCCCGAGCCAAGTCAAAACAGCAACCACCAAAAAACTTAGCGCAAGTCCAACTTGGATAACTGCTTCGAGGGTTGAAAGTCCACCCATCAAATCGGCACCCGATATACTGCCCGGCTCTATCACCATGAGGTTATTCAATTGCCAAAAGAACAAAACATTGACAATCGGAAGCACCGTAAATGCCATCACACCCACTACAATCGCAAGCGATACGCCCAAAGGACGTTTCGGCTTATCTGGAATTTTCGTCATCATAGACTCCCGAACTTAAACTATTAGCAAGCACTGTGACTATTTCACAAAATCGCCTTTTACATCTTCATTAACGCAACTGCAAAGCTATGCTATACTACCTGTATTATCGAAACTTGGTTAAGAAAACATCATGCACGAACTAATCGAGCGCACGTTTAATCGAATTATTGAAGAATCAAAACGGGCAAAAATTATCCTACTCCACCCAGACAGCCGCTACCGTTCCATGAGTGTCGCCCGCTTGGTACAAGATGACACGATTCCTACGTACTATTATGCCTTCGGGGTTGACGATATAAACTTAAAGAATTTTATATCGAGTACCACGCACCATCTTGCCAATCAACATCCAACCTTCGGACGACATCTCAATCTCTTGCCACCCAAGGTTCAACGTGATTTTAACACACATTTCGATGTTGTTTTGCAAGCGTTTGTTAGAGAATTAGACGAACTTAGCGACGAGCCATTCTTTTTCATCCTCGATGAATTCGACAAAGCGGATGATGCCGATGATGTCCAACGCTTTGTTGAACGCCTCTCAAACTTCTCACCAGAGCAATGTACCATTGTCATGAATTCGCGTGAACTACCCCGCTTACCATGGGTATCCATGATTACACGCCATCATGCCTTACTCCTAAAAGACGATGAGATTATTAAAGAAAATTTCTATGATTTTCCCGTCACCGATAATCCCGAACTAGAAGTTTATGCGCTCGGTCCCGGCTACATTTTGCTCAACAATGAATACATCGACGATTGGGAAGGACATCTCCCTCGCCTACTGCTATTTTTTGCGATTGACAGACCTGTTGTCACACGCTCAGAAATCTGTGAAGCCTTCTGGCCCGACCTTGATATAGAGCAAGCTGTTAATGTTTTTCATGTAACCAAACGCCGACTTCACAAAGCGATGGGATTAGATGTCCTCGTCCATGATGGGCAATACTATCGCATTAACCCCGAAATCCCAGTCTATTACGATTCAATGGAATTCGTCGATATGCTGATGGCAGGTCGTTACGATAACCTCGACGAAGAATTTACGCTCTGGCAGTCGATTGCCAATCT
>JANQRM010000321.1 GCA_028284565.1 Anaerolineae bacterium
GAAGTCTCGCTGGGGTCAACGGCGTTCCTGCACAAGCCAGAAGAAGATATGTTAGCGATTGCGATGCTAGAAGGACAGGCAACACTTCGCACTGAAGAAGGAAGCTCGTTCGTACCGGCAGGTGGGCAAGCAACCATTCCTCTAAATGAAGAGAGTCAAGCGGATGGGTCGCCGATGGTTGCGCCTCTTGATATGGACAATCCAGGGAATTTACCTTTGTCGCTGTTGCCCCGTGATATTGTGATAAGCGAACCACTGACTGAGGCGGAAATCGAGAACTTGGTCTTCGGAGGGATAGAAGGTGGGCTATGGGATTATTCGCTGGATGGCGTGGAACTTGAATTTGAATGTAACACGAGTTCCTATTCTAAATCCGTGACTCGCAATGGGGGCTATCCTCTGTTTATTTCGGATGATGGTTTAACTGCAGAAGGGCGGGTGATGACCCCGTTAGGTAATGGCATGTTTATTGGAGAGTGGCAAGATACCACGCCGGGCTGTGATGGCGGTATCTGCACAACAGATAATTACACTCTAAATTTGACGGTACTCTCGCCGACGGAAGTAGTGGGGAATATGTCCATTATCTCAAATGTGGAATTTATTGCAGGTGGCGTGTGTACCTTGAATTATGACTTCACGCTGACACAATCTGGGTAATTATCACCCAAACATTAATCCTTTGACCTGTAATCTTCGATATAGAGTTAGGTAAACGCTTCTTGTGTGAGGAGATAAATAATGCCAGTAGAAGCCTCTTGGCATGAAGAAGGGCAGTCCATTTATGTACGCTTTTATGGCGATGTGACCTTTGCTGATATGAAGGAGTCGAATCGTCTCACTGTACAATTGCGGACACAAGAGGATGGTGAGCTATTAAACAATATTCATCAAATTATCGACCTGTCCGATATGACGCGCTATCCCACGAAAATCAGCGAATTTGGTGACGTGATTCAATTGATGAAAGAGGACACCAATGAAGGCTTTATTGTATTAGTCGGTGCAAAAGGCGTAGCAAAGTTCATTGGGAGTGTGGTTTCCCAAGTCGGCGGGCATAAGTTTAAGATGGTGAATGCCTTGGATGAAGCAGGGGCGATATTAGAACGAGTGAAGTTCTAAGTTGGGGGTGGCACAGCCTCAATCGTGGAAATCAGTCGGAAATTGAGACCAAGTGCCACGCCTTGTGAACCCACATTCTTGACATCATGGCGATATAAAATCGTGCGGTTATGTTGCTGCCTTAGGAGTTCTTGGCATAAATAAGAGACAGCGACCTTGCCCAACCCCTGCCGACGATATGCCGGGTCAGTCAGTACGCCAATGTCGGAAAAGCCACGCCATTCATACATGCTTGCCCCAGCGATCATGCGCTCTCCATTGAGTACGCCGACGATCATCTCATCACCTAGCCCAATTTCGGCTTCTTCTAGTTCCTCTTGTTTGCATTGTGCTTGAAAAGCATCAAAAGCCTCTTGATCATGGAGTGTCAGATGACGGACGGTATAGGATGAGGGCGAGGGAAAAGGTTGGAATTGCGCTTCATCAAGGGCGTAGAAACGTTCTTCGTGCTTCCTTTCTTCATTCCATTGTGTTTGCAAATCACTGGCTTTGAGTTGATAGTCATCGGGGTATTGGTCGAGGACTTCTTTGAGTAAGTCTTCTCGCATGGGCGCGACGGTGATGACCGTATGGATACCCATATACCACAATTGTATCCAGCTTCTCTCGGTGTGCTTGTCGTCCACGAGTAAGGTCGTTCCTTGTTGTTGAATGAGAGTAGGCGCTATTTGGAAATGGGTCACCCATGTGTTAATAATCTTTTGGTCTAATGTGGTCATATTTAGGTCGATATGTGTAATAAAGGGTCAAGATAGGCTGTTTTATAACATAAGCACGAGATGGGGTCAACGCTATCATTGATAATTAACAGCCGAATATGGGTGTTTATGTTACCATCGCTGTTCAGAATAATGAGGAGAACTTTCGTTATGTCTGAACGAACTGTATTAACGGTTGACCAGGCGATGGAGTTGCTAGCTTTTTTGATAACCTCCGCGAGAACTCAGTTGGATGAACCCGCAATTTATGGACCCTTGCGTTTGTTGACGGCAACAGAACGACTCAGTGGCTATATGTTGGAAAGTGCCACACCAGAAGTCTATCCGGTACTGAAGTCGTTTGTGGATAATATCCCAGAGATGCACATGCGGATGGCGGATGAAGATAGGTATCGGGAGCAGTTGGATGAACTGTGTAAAGCGATTGCGACGCTTCTTGTTAAACGTAGTGAGGCGACTTCATGAGCGAAGAGGCTGTCCTGCATAATATCAAAACGCGCCGTGTTATCCGCGAGATAACGGATGAGACGGTCACACGAGAGCAAATTGAGAAGATATTGATAGCGGCACGTTGGGCTCCGAATGGGGGTAATCAACGAATCCATCGTTTTATGGTGATAGAGAAACCTGATACTTTGCGTTTGATTCGGATGGTTTCACCCGGCATGTTCCAACGCTGTCCGGTGTTGTTGCTTGTTTGCATTGATTGGTCGATTGTAGACGATAAGCAGCTGCCTCGCACCAACCGCGCAATCTATATGGATGTGGGGACTGCGGCGCAAAATATGATGCTGGCAACACATGCTCAGGGGTTGGCATCGGGTCCGGTTACATCATTTAGTCAAACGGCGGTACAGGTCATCCTCAATATGCCTGAACATCTCTCACCAGAGATGTTTATTTGTGTAGGGCATCCAGCTCCGAAGAAGCAATCTAGCATGAAGCCGAGCAAGAAAACGACATGGCAAGACCTGACATACTGGGAACGTTTCGATTAGTCACTAGCTGATTTCTGTTAGGTGAGTCATTCTCGAACCTTTCATAAAATTACAATGTAATCCTGTGTTACAAATTTTACTAGTACGATAGTACTAATTTTCTATTCAGTAGACAACATCCTCATTACAAAACGCAAGTTTGTTACAAAGTTGTATCTCTCAATTTTAGGGAATCCTTTATCATTAGGAAAGGTAATGTTTCGTAACATATATAGAACAAAGATAAGCGTTAAAAAGTTATTGCTTATCCTTTGCTCTCTACTAGCAGTCCTGCTTGACAGCCTCGCAATCCATGGGGGCTGTCCTTTTTGATTCTAAGTGGATGAATATAGGCTGATCACCCGTTCATCAGACGCGCATTCTTCCAAAGTTGGGCATTCACATGACAGTGTTTTTTCTAGGAGGGCTTTCATGGCTTCGCTTTGTCGAATACGTTCATTGAGTTCAGCGATTTTGGTGTGAGCAAGGGATAGCCAGCGTTGCGAGGGGGGCGTGCCATCGGGAAAGTCGTGAAGAAGAGCATGAATCTCTTCAATTGTTAACCCTGCTAGTTTGGCGAGTTGAATCACGCGGATTTTATGAAAAATATCGTCATTGTAACGACGTTTGCCACTAACGCGCTTGGCAGATGGGAGCAAGCCGATCTCTTCATAATAGCGAATGGCGGAGATAGCGATTCCGGTTTTTTGGGCAATTTCTCCGATTCCATATTCCATTTTGCAATCTCCTGCTTGACATCAAGTTAACTTTAGGTCGTAAGCTCAGCGTAACGGTCTCAGATGATTTTGTCGAGGACGGATTCAATCACTAATCAGAAAGGTTAAACCAAAATGAATAATCCAAGGTCCAACAAGGAAGTCGTGCTGGCTTGTAATTTGTCCGTGTTTACGGAGACTCAACGCGAGCAACATCTGGTCGATGCGAAACAGCTATTGAGTAGCATCTTCGAGATTCAAGAAATGTCGGATGGGTATCGCCTCCGATTGCCAAGTGATGATGAGACATTTCGATTAGTCGCTGATTTTATCCGAGATGAGAGTCTGTGCTGTCCATTTTTCCATTTTCGCTTGGATGTGGAGCCGAATCGAGAAGCCATTTGGTTGTCGATGACAGGACAGGAAGGTGTGAAGCAATTGATGTTAGAAGAGATGCAGTTATCAAACATCATCGACTCGCTCGCTTCTCAATAACCCACATTATGGAAGAGCGGTTGCCAGACTGCCCTTCAAACGGATGTTCGGTATAATAGACTGTGTAAATTTGATATGGGCAGATGATGAACCGAACAGACCGTTTATTTGCAATTGTCTTAGAACTCCAACGCCATGGTGAACGCCGGGCAGAAGACCTCGCAGAAACCTTTGAGGTCAGTAAACGCACGATTTATCGAGATGTTCAGGCACTGGCTGAGTCGGGTATACCGTTAGTGGAAATAACGGGAAGAGGCTACTCGCTCATTGAAGATTACTTCCTACCGCCCGTGAATTTTTCGTCGGATGAAGCCCTGATGTTGCTCTTGGGGAGTGATATTTTGGAACAACATTTCGATGCTCAATATCAACGTGCGGCAGAGACAGCATCCAGCAAAATCGAAAGCATCTTGCCCCTACATCTCAAGAATATGGTATCGTATCTGCGACAAAATATTTCGATGTTCGCCATGAAAGATATGAATCGAACGAAGTCACGCCAGCTCGCTCAAATCCGACGTGCCATTATTGAACGACGCATTTTGAAGATTCATTATACCCGCCGCTATGTCAATACAGACCAAAGCGTCCGCGAAATTGCCCCCTATAGCCTCGCCAGTTTAGAACACGATTGGTATCTGATGGCGTATTGTTTTCTGCGAGAGGGGTTACGGGTTTTCCGGTTGAGCCGGATTGACCAGCTTGATGTGCTACCCAAACGCTTTGAACGTCCGAAAGACTTTGATCCCAATTGGATCGATACACGCCGTCCCCATTATGTGACGATCAAAGCATGGGTCTCGAATGATATTATCCGCTGGATACACGAGGATCGCCCCTTCGCCTTAGTTCATGAAGAGCCTTGCGATGATGGTTGGCAACTCACCTTTCATGTTCGTCACGAAGACGAGCTATTCCATTGGCTATTGGGATGGGGCAGTCAGCTACGAATCCTCGAACCGGACTCGCTTCGCCAGAAGCTCATCAATGAAATCGAACAAATGCTCGAAGTTCATCAACCCTTACTGACATAATGTTGTCACTTGCCCATGATACGCTGAGATTGTTGCGCAACACAGTGACCAATTCAACTCAATCAAAGGAACGATCAAGCATGGGACAAGCATTGGATATCGTCAATAAATTCTTTAATGAGCAAGATGTATCTGTGTTGGCAGATGATTTCAAATTTATCGGACCCGTTGACCAAACGAATGGCAAGGATGCCTTCTTAGAACTGAGTGCTGGCTTTATACCCCTCATTGCTGAGCAACGGATGTTGACACAATTTGAGAACGACAATTCGGTCTGTTTAATCTATGAGATGGATTTGAACATGCCATCCGGCGAGACCATGACACTCAAGATTGCCGATTGGGTGAAGGTCGAAAATGGAAAGATGGTGGAAGAGCGTATCTACTACGATGCCCGTGAGTTCGCCGCCGCCGTTGGAAAGTAAGTTAACTCCTATCGTCTTGGGCTTGCTCTGCTAAGGTGGAGTAAGCCCTTTTTCTATTGAAAGGACAAACATGGATACAGAAGCACAATTCGAGGCAATAAAAAGTCAATTGATGGATAGTCATGCCGATGTCGCAGATGGCAAGATGATGTCTGCTCCAGCGATTACTTATAAGGGCAAGGTGTTTGCCTTTTTCCATGATGGGGCGATGACCTTCAAGTTGGGCAAAGGCTTCGATATTGAATCAGAAGGCATCACTGAGTATCAGCACCTCTCGCCTTTCAAGACGAAACCGCCCATGCGCGCATGGTTTATCATCTCTGCAGAGCAACAATCTGAATGGGAAGCACTCGCCAACCTTGCCCTAGAGCGCATGAAAGCAGGCAAAAGTTAATACACTGACATTTCAATACACACAGGCGTGGGGGTCTCTAAAATATCGCCAGTCGCCTTGAGTTCTCCGGTTTGCACGTCAATCTGAAAGGTGACAATCGTATCGGTATCTTGATTGGCAACCAGCATCCATTTGCCAGAGGGGTCGATATTGAAATCACGTGGGGTTTTGTCCTGTGTGGATTCATGACCAATGACTTGTAACATTCCAGTATCAGCATCAAAAGCAAAGCAAGCGATGCTATCATGCCCACGATTGGAGGCGTACACAAATCTCCCTGATGGATGCACCCGAAGCGCGGCACAGGTGGTCTCATCGGAAAAGTCAGCAGGCAATGTCGACAGGATTTGCTGGGTCTCTAATACACCTGTCGCAGGGTCATAAGCGAGTAGCATCAGCGTCGAATCCAATTCATTGAGCGCGAATAACCACGCACCACTCGGATGCAATGCCAAATGTCGCACGCCAGCTCCTGCAGGAACGTCCACTGCCGAATGCGCTACCAACTTGCCATCTACCACATCGTAGACCATGATTTTGTCGATGCCCAAATCCGCCACAAACGCGCGTTGTCCTTTCGCATCCATTATGACGCAATGGGCATGGGGGGCTTCTTGCCGATTGGGATTAACACTCTTGCCCGTATGTTGGATGTGCGTGCTAGCCAATTGCAATTGCCCATCATCATCCAGCGGATAGGCGACGACTGAACCACTGCCATAATTAGCGACCACCGCCAATTTGCCATCGGGGGAGACCGTCACATGACACGGGAAATCCCCAGCTGTGTTTTGTTGATTCAAACCTCGTAAAATACCTTCACTCATATCAAATTCATAAGCACTGATGACACCGTTCTCAACTTCGTGTATCACATACAAATTGTAACCATTCGGCGAGAGTGTCAGGTAGGTCGGATTATCGACACCCTCAAGTCCTCCAATATGGCTCAATGAACCCGTCTCAGTGTCCAATTCATAAATATCAATACCTGATGCCTTGCCATCGACATGTCCCATCGACATCGTATACGTCCCAACAAAGACAAGCGTGCGTGCTGTTGTCATAGTTAAAATCCTATAGATATAAAGTGAGAATAATCAACAAAAGTATAATAACCACCATCAAATGTCTGACCTCTGAAATCTGATCGCTAGTTTAATATATCTTTGGCAATGTCTTGTAAAATCTGCTCTAGGGTTACACCCACATATTGCTCAACTACGGACTGCCAAGCATCTACACCGATCCGATCTTGTATGCGGTAAATCAAGGGCTGTAACAAATAGCGTTTAATAATGTTCTCGCTTCCTGAATATATCTTGAGTTCTTGCTCTGCAAGCGGAGCAACAATGGGAATACATGCGTCGAATTGATGATCATGCCATAAGTAATTTGCGTAAGCGATAATCAAAACTGCAGGAAGCGAATATTCACGAGTGGCAACATCAACCCCTTTGATGAGAGCGATGTGTGCTTTGTGCAGATCATTTTGCAAGATATGGAGCTGGGAAAGTAAACCATAGAGATCAACAACGCCTTTGTAATCTTTGATGGTATCGTGCAATTGCAAACTGCGCTCAAAGGTTGCCTGTGCTTTGGGAAAATCTGTCATCAACAGATATAAAAGTCCCTCGGATGTGAGTGTATAAGACAAACGCTCTAGCTCACCAATTTCCTCGCATATCTTACGACTTTCAACCAGCCATTGTTGAGCATCCTCAAACTCTTCTTCATATATTGCCCACAGACTTAAAGTGGTTAAGCGACGTGCTTCACCTGCTCGATCCCCAATTGTTCGCTTGAGTCGCAAGCTATAGTTGAGCAAATCTTTCGCCTCTGCCCGACGGTTAAGGCTCGTTTGGTCATAATACGTCACGGCAATATTGTTTGTGACCCGCGAAAGTCCCCGAAGGTCGCCCAATGTTTCAAAAAGATCAAGTGCATGCTGAAGATGAGCCATCGCATCATCCCCTGATAGCACAAGCCCGAGATAACTATGACAGCTTGCAACGAGAAACGGATTATTGATCTTTTGTGCATAAGCGAGGGCAGACTCTATAAAGGGTTTGGCTTGGGTCGAGGTCGATTGCATCATCCCTAACTGCACTTGCCCATAGGCGAGTAAGGCATCATCCTGCTTGGCTTTGGCATGGGCAACTAATTGTTCGGCGGCATGAAGAGAGCGATCAATTTGCCCCAAACGATCCAAATAGACCGATTGCCAGTAATACAACATCGGATGTGCATGTTGCTCAATAGCGCGTTCAACATAGGGAATGGCTTCCTGCGCTCTGGAAAGGGTTAACCAAAATTCACCATTACTGAGCAATAGCGCAACACCCTGTTCAATTGCATTCCCATCTAACGACCAATCCAGTGCCGCCCAAATATTATCCGCCTCTTTGTCAAGTGCATCCAGTGACTCTAGATAATGCCCCTTAAACATGCGGTCTGCATGAGTTTGCACATAAGTGACATAGGTTTGTAAATGCGCTTGTTTGGCATCATTCAATTGATGATGGGCATCAAGTTGTTCGCGGGCATATTGGCGTACAAGCGGATGCAAATCATAGCGTCGTCCATGTCCATGACTGATGAGTGAGCGATTCAGGAGTGATTGTAGGGTGCGTATGGATGCCCCCGTGACAGATTGGAAGGTCTCGCGGGTGAAGCCTCCCCGAAAAACAGATGCCCACATAAAAGCCTGTTGCTCTTGTTTCGATAAACGCTTCCATGTCGGGTCAATTACCGCATGAATACTGCGTTGACGCTCTGGCATATCGTGCATTTCAGCACTGAGAAAATCGAGATTGGCTTCAATTTCGTCCGCAATTTCAGAAACCGAAAGCGTATCAATCCATGTTGCCGCCAAGATGATTCCCAGTGGCAATCCACCAACCAGTTTGACAATTCGCTGAACGTCAGTGGGGTCGAATTCATCGACTGCAATTTCAGGTCGCATCATGCTAGCAACTTCAACAAATAGAGTAACCGCTTCATGGATAACAGGTTGCAGATAAAAGACGGTTTCCACGCGCAAGTTGAGGCGTTCTCGACTCGTGACAAGTAGCGTGATATGCGGTGCAACTTCCAATAGATCAGATAACAATCTCGCACCCGAAAGCACATGCTCAAAGTTATCAAAAATCAGGAATAAAGACTTCTCTCGACAATAATTAAAGAAGACATCTTGAGCCGACATGGAACCGTTACGTTGTAGCCCTAGGGTGCGGATGGCAAGTTGGGCAATATCATCTGCGTTGCGTATCAGCGTGAGGTCAATAAACACTGCACCATCGTAATAATGCTCTTGAACTTGATGTGCCAATTCCAGCGATAAACGTGACTTCCCCATACCCCCTGTTGCCACCAAGGTAATCAGACGAATCGTCTTGTCTGCTAACCAATCAACCAGCTTGTGCAATTCATCCTCACGCCCAAGGAAAGGACCCGTTGTGAGGGGCAGTCGGTTTAGTAGAGGTTTTGGAGTGACGGAATCCGGCTCATCAATCAAACCCCATTCGCGGGCAAGTGCAATGGCTTCGATTCGTCGGCTGGTTCCCAATTTGCTGTAGATTTGTTTGTTATACCAGCGCACGGTTTCTTTGGTGATGAATAAGGTATCGGCAATTTCTTGATTCGATAAACCCTCTGCCATCAGAGAGATGATTTCAAGTTCACGTGCCTTAAATTCATCGAGGGGTCCCGATAAGGGTTCGGTCATGGACACAAATTCCTGTCGATTAATCTCCCTAAATAATCATACTGATGATAAGCCTATATGACCATCAGTCCTCTAAAATCATCTGCAATTTACATTCCCTTTACAAAGTCTACCGAATTTCTACGTAATCCTTTGCTTTGATAGAGATGTCAAACAATAACATCCTATCCAAAGGAGACAGCAACATGCTTCGCAAAACAGTTACCACACTCAGCATTACCGCACTCATGGTCACAGGTGCATTGGGAATCACAATGGCACAAGATGAACCCACAGACACCCCAGAACGCCCGCCCCGTGTACTACAGGTGGAACGCCAAATCAGTCAATTATTCGTTATTGCTGATGTCTTTGGTATGTCGCTCGACGAACTGGCAACCTACGTTGAAGGCGGTGGCACACTCGCAGACCTTGCAGAAGAACAAGGCATTGAAATCGAAGCTATTCAGGAACAATTACAAGCCGCACGTCAAGAAGCCATGATTGAACGAGTGAATCAAGCCGTAGTCGATGGTGAACTGACACAAGAACAAGCGGATGCCATCATCGCAGGCATTGAAAGTGGCTTAGACCTTGATGTCTTCAGGCGGCGCGGTGGACGACGTGGCGGACCTGGACGTGGACATGGCAACTTCGGCTTTGGCTTTGGCAACCCCAATGCTCCCGATACGAATAGCGATACTTCCTCTGACTCCTAAGAACGAGTCAACAACACCTCCCTTTGATGTAGTGTGGGATGACCTCCCACACTTTTTTGTTGTTCCAACTGAAGACAAAACGGTATAGTTTGAATCCTTAAAATTGATTCGGCTCGGTGATATTCGGTTCGATTGAGGAGATTTATGATGGCAGTTAGTACGATGATTATCGGGGCAGGTGGTCGAGGCGATGCTTATAGTCAATTTGCATTGGATTATCCTCATGAATTGGAAGTTGTCGCTGTGGCTGAACCAGATGAATTACGGCGACATCGGCTGGTAACCCGACATGACATTGCGCCAGATATGATTTTTGATAGCTGGGAGTCTGCGTTGGCATCTGGCAAAAAACTGGCTGATACAATGATTAACTGCACTCAAGATCGTCAACATTTTGCGTCAACAATGCAGATGCTTGAGCACGGTTATGATGTGCTCCTAGAAAAACCGATGTCGCCCGTCTTGCACGAAAATATTCAGCTCATTCAAAAAGCCGAAGATGAGGGTAGTCACCTCCAAATTTGTCATGTCCTCCGTTACAGTCCCTTTTGGCAGAAGATGCTTGAGATTGTCGAATCGAATGTATTGGGGCGCATTGTCTCCCTGACTCATCGAGAGAATTTGATCTTCTGGCATATGGCACACAGCTTCGTGCGGGGCAATTGGCGCAAGGAAGCCACGTCAGGTCCCATGATTTTGTCGAAGTGTTGTCATGACTTTGATATTCTTCTCTGGTTGCTTAAACAAGAGGTGGTGTGCCTGATGATAGCATTACCACCGCGTGCGAATCCTTAGAAAGTCATCTGCTTTGCAATTGCGGCGGAGGAATCGCGCTTGAAACATTCCGTGATTTATATGCCCGATTATCGACAGCGTGTGGAAGCTGAAGCGTGGGACATACACGAATCTTGAATTCCTTTTGTATACACGTTTTGATTATACTGGCGACTGTCAATGAGCGTGGATGAATCCGAGATAACCGATCCGTGAAAACTTTGGTGTTGAATATACGCTGAGGTTCAATAAAAGGAGGGAAGTGATGAATATTCGTGGGATTGGCAAGGATGTAAGCGGGGGCTATGTTAGCGGACATCTGGACCGACTCGAATCGATGCTGTCGTATTATAAGAAGTTAGGCTACGACGTAGCAGAGTTGGGAATAACAGGACTAAATGTCATCATCAATGGTTCGTTATCTCATCCACGCCTAAACCAGATTAAAGAGCTACTCGCGCGCTTTCCATTTCGCTATACGGTACATGCGCCGAATCGAACCAATCTTGCCTATGGTGCGAATCATGAGCTAGAGCAATCAGTCTTGTTGGCATGTATCGAATTTTGTGCGGAGATTGGTGCGAAGACCTTGGTCTATCATAGTGGTTTGCAAGCGTTGGATTTGGCGCGAACTCGGACGATTACGCTACCAGACGATGACACCTTGAAGCGAGGAGAGGAACAAGAGATAACTGCATTGCGAGAAATTGCACCTATCGCACAAGACGCGGATGTAGTCATCGGCATGGAAAATGGTGACCCGCATCTATGGGAATATGCCTTAATGAAAGACAACCGGAAATCATCGGATGACCTGCCCAAATACCACGCGCGCCTGCGTATCCAGCCCATCATCGACCAGCTTGAAGCAATCGATCATCCGAATGTTGGCATGACACTCGATTTAGCCCATCTGCATTTAGCAACTCATGCCTTGGGTGAGGATTATGTAGAGGCGGTTGCCTTGGCGAATCCGTGGGTGAAACATCTGCATATGAATGACAACTTCGGTAAGTTGGATGTTGGATTTGATAGTGAACTGGACCGCTTGCCCTATGGTGAAGCGGATTTGCATCTCCCGCCGGGGTGGGGTGCGATTCCTTATCAAGAAGCCTTTGCCCAATTACCAGATTATGATGGCGACCTCATCCTAGAAATTAAGTATCCCTATTGGGATCATTTTGGCGAGGCACTACAGAATACTAAACAACTTCTTGGTAGAAAAACTTAGGCTAAAAATTGCCCCCCATCAATTGGCACAACCACACCCGTAATGAAAGGCTGACGAAGCAAGTAGACAGCAGTCTCAGCGACCATTTCAGCATTCCCAGCACATTTCAATGGGACATGCGCTTGTGCAAGATTATCCAAATAGCTTCGGTCTTTGCCGGGTGGGGGTAAGATTGCGCCGAGTGCGACACCATTCACCCGAATACTGGGAGCCAATTCTAACGCAAGCATCTCCGTCATCGTCCACAAACCGTTTTTCGTTAGTCGATAGACAAAGTGGTCAGTCTCAGGATGACGGACTCGCGCATCCAACACGTTGATAATTGCACCCTCATGATTGTCCTTCTGCGCTTGGGCAAAGTCCCGACTCAGCAGATAAGGAGCGCGTAGATTCACTGACATTAGTTTGTCGAACTCATCACAATCACTATTATTAAAAGTATCCGTTTCAGGGAAGATAGCGGCGCTGTTGATGAGGATGTCCACCTGTCCGAAGTGGTCGATAGCCTTTGGAATCACGGTATGTAGTGCGTCCTTATCTCCTAGATTCGCCGAATGAATCTCGGCTTGTACACCGAATTGTTGTGCATCGGCTTGTGTCTCTATGGCAGGACCATCTGAACGTCCATAGTGAATCAGCACATTACAACCTGCTTCAGCCAAAGCCAGTGTAAAGGCACGTCCGACACGGACCGCACCACCTGTCACAATCGCATTTTTCCCTGTTAGATTCATGCTTCCAATCCTATTCAGTAGTCTTTTTGTGATTGTAACGTAGAGTTAAACCCTCGACGATGTTCGTCACCAATAAAACCATTTTTCACCAGTTTAATTGTAACCAAGTAAGTTTCAATTATACTGTGTTGTCTATAGACTGGCTATTAACGACAAAGGAGCAATGTAATGGGTAAGTTGAATGGTAAAGTCGCTGTTGTGACGGGAGGGAACAGTGGAATTGGTTTGGCTACCGCGCGAGCTTTTATCAATGAAGGTGCAAAGGTTGTTATTTTCGGACGTAGCCAAGCCTCGCTCGATTCGGCAGTGGGTGAGTTAGGTGAGAATGCGATTGCTGTGCAAGGGGATGTTTCCAATCTCAGTGACCTTGACCGCCTCTTTGCTACAACCCAAGAGACTTTCGGCAACGTCGATATTGTCTTTGCGAATGCAGGTGTTGCACCTGTTATGCCACTCTCGATTGCGACTGAAGAACACTTCGAGCAGGTCATGAATATCAATGTGAAGGGTGTTTACTTCACCGTGCAGAAAGCCTTGCCTGTACTCAATGATGGTGCATCCATCATCCTTAACACCTCCATTGTCAACGAAAAGGGCTTCCCCAATTTCACTGTCTACTCCGCCAGCAAAGCGGCAGTGCGGTCATTCGCTCGTACCCTCTCCGCTGAATTGGCAGAACGTGGTATCCGTGTCAATGCTGTCTCGCCCGGCATGGTAGAAACACCAATCTTTGGCAAAATGGGCTTATCACAGGAAGAAGCGTCACAATTCGGTGAATCCGTCGTCCAACAGATTCCGATGCACCGTGTAGGTCGCCCAGAAGAAATCGCCAATGCCGTTCTCTTTCTCGCCTCCGATGACTCATCTTATGTCCTCGGCACGGAACTCCCCGTCGATGGTGGCATCGCTCAACTCTGATCAGCAATCTCATGGGGATGGCTCACGACCGTCCCCATGATTGATACTCTTTGCTTATAATTTCAGATACCACTTTGCCAATTCTTCGCCAATCAAATGGGGATTGTCTTCTTGAACAAAGTGTATCCCTTCACCAACATCGACAACTTCTAGATTCTTGAAGTTTTTCTTGACCCACTGGAGGTCTGAGGAGTTTATGAGGACACCGGGATTAGCAGCAAAGAGCAATTTAGGTAGTTCAGATTCCTGAAGTTTTTTGCTGTAGTTGGAGATCACGTCATAAACATCTGATGGTTGACCACCAATCGGAACTTCGAGCGGAAATTGCCGAATAGGTTTACGACTCCGAATCGTCTTGAAGGGCGCATTGTAGTGTGCTTTCTCTTCCGCAGATAATTCACGAACAATGCCTTGTGACATAAACTGTTTCATGAAGACATTCATTACGCTTATCATGAACCAGCCAATGCCCGGAGTGCGAAAGAGTCCGAATCCAATTCGATTACTGAGGGAAAGATCACTCCACTCTATTGGCTTGACCATTGATTCCATGAACGCAATACCTTTCAAGTTGTCCTCATGTCTCATTCCATAATGGAAACCGAGACCTGACCCCCAATCATGGAGAACTAAGGTCACGTTTTTCAGGCTCAATTTTCTAATGAACTCTTCCAGATATTTGGATTGGTCAGCTGCTCGATATGGAATATCAGGCTTATCTGATTTACCCATTCCAATCAGATCGGGCGCAATAACTCTGGCATGAGGTGTGAGATATGGAATGATGTTACGCCACAAGTAGTTAGATGTTGGATTGCCATGAAGAAAAAGGATGGGGTCACCTTCACCTTCATCAATGTAATGCATTTTAGAGCCGAATACTTCAAGATACTTTGATTCGAATGAGAAATCTGCTGAAATCGTTTTTGTTGTCATGATTGCCTCTTCGTATTCCTTGTCTTATCTGAGTTTTAGCAGGTGTCAAACCATGATCTCAGTTTAAGAAAATGAGGGTTAAGGCACATCGGGTAAATGCCCTATTTTTAATTAATTTGGTAGCAACTAAGGATCGTACTTACAGGGATGGGTCTAATGTATCAAGGAGATTATGTTGCATGGCAAACAACGTAGCACCAGCTCGAGTAGAAACTTGAATTTTATTATAAATATGCTGGACATGATGACCGACTGTCTTTTTGGAGATGACAAGTTGTTCGCCGATTTCAGGATTCGATAGTCCTCGAGCGATTAAACGTAACACTTCAATCTCACGTTTACTCAAACCACTCAGTGTTAAATGACGAGTTCGCTTAATCTGATGACCAGCAGCACTCAAAACAGCATCAGCAACTGTCATATCATATTTGCCTGTTTTCGCCTCTTTCTGTAGCTTAGTCGCTGCTTCATCCGGAGAAATTGCGGGGCGATGAGGGCGAGGTTCGGTCATTGTGTGATAGGCATCCGCAGTCGCTAAAATTCGAGCTGTAAGGGGTATCATGTTTCCAGATAAACGGCGATGATAGCCAGAGCCATCTAATCGCTCATGGTGCATAATCGCCAAATTAACAAGAGGTGCAAATACTTGTGAACGAATCAAAATCCGTTCAGTGAGATAAGGGTGTAAGCGTATCCGTTCCCATTCACTCTCTGTAAGAGGACTGGTTTTATTCCAGATACTTGATGAAATCCCTACTCGACCTAGATCGTGAATTAGCCCCGCTTGTCGAAGGCTGTTCACATCTGTCTCTGGTAGACCATATTGGTGTGCAGTTGTCTCTGCTAATTTTGCCACACCTCGTGAGTGACCAACAAAAAAAGGTGATTTCAAATCAGTGAAATCAGCAATTGCAAGAAGAGCCTCCTCGAATTGTTCCTCAGACAGCCAAGCTACAGAATTGGGTTCGGTAGCCAAAATCGCATCCCAACTGGACTCGGTATCTAGTTGGGCAAACAATTCAGGCGCAGCTTGTAGAAAAACTTCTGCGATTTCTGGATCGTAAAGTTGTCCGATACGTTTCCGGACAGTCCTGATTGCTGTTTCTGTGTCCACTTGTAATTGTAATGTGGCTGCATCATGTGCTATATGGATGACGCGTACAGATAATGTTAGGTCTTCGCCTTTGAGTTGATGCGGCTGTCCTTGACCATCCCAGCGCTCAAAGATTTGACCCAGTGCCTGTAGCATATCGGACTCGAAACTCAACCGACTTGCTAGATTACCAGCGACTTCACACTGCATCAGGCTCAATTCATCCTTTGCGCCAGTGCCAGCTGCGAGTGCTTTGTAGAGGTAACTTGCCCTGGCAGATAACGGTTGTCCTTGACCCGCCATTCTTACAATTGCTGGTAATGCTTCAACCGGATTTTTAGTGTCAAGGGTTAAGACAGGACCCATATTAAGTTCATTGCCAAACAATTCTGCTTGCCATGTCGCTGCAGCGGTGCATCCAATGTGTTGTAAGAGTGAAATATAGTAAACCTCCCGACGCTCATCATCGCTCAAACCTAGCAATTTGCCTAAATGAACACCTAGTAAACAGGTACGCATCACCCATTCCAATGGTTGTCCCATGCCTAAGTCTATTGCTAATGAGAACGATGCCATCAATTCCGCTAGACGAAGAAAACGTTGCTCCGACTCGTTTTCAACAATATTCGCCATAATATGCTTGTCAATCTCAAATGAAATATACGCTTAGTGAGCGGAAACAATCTGCCCAGACAAATAATATACTTATGATTTGTTGCAAAGAAAAGTAATCTTAAATTCCCTTGGAATGTGCAAAGACATGCCTACATGAGTTTATTCACACTCTTATGCAATAAATATTCAACCCAAACACATAAAATCTAACCAACAATAATCTTAATTCGCCTGTTTATCAGGCAAATTTTCAACCAAAAAATAATCTCAAAATTTTCATACCAAAATCACACAGCAAATCTATTTCAATACCCCCTGCCTGATATTTTACACAACACTTTTCACTTTTTACTTTCCCACATTTCACTTCCCGCCTAAAATCTGACCTTTGAATTCTGATGTCTACTCATCACTCGTTACTTTTACTTCCACCCCCGACCATTCATCATCCACCATTCCCCACAACTGCTGATTCTGTGCATCCAACACCCGCAAGGTATCTGGAAAACGTCGCACCATACTCGTCAAATAGGCATCATCTGGCAATCCATCAATGACTATCTGTTGCCAGTCACGATTAGCTCGTCGATACAATTGCCCACCCGCCAAAGCATACAGCCGTTCATCATGCACTATGAAATCATCCACTGGCAAATTATTCGGCAATGCAATCCTCGCATCCCAAGTTCCACTGCCCCAATTCCAGCGCAAAATACTCGTATCCGTCACCGCCAGCAGATCGCCATCTTCATCTTCAGTAATTGCCCGTACCGCTTCCGGTGCATCCAAATTCTGCCAACTTAAGCCTAAATCGGGACTGTGATAGACTTGCTCTCCATCCAAAAGTACATGCGAATGATTGCCGAGCATGACCAAGTTTTCAGCTGGCAAATCGTTATTGGGTGTATCTAGGAACAATGGTTCAACTTCAAATGCTGACGTGCCTTGTGTGATTCTTGTGATGTCACCCTTGCCCATCGAATAGATATAACCATGCGTCATGGTAATTGCCTCAGCTGGATGTTCATCAAAGGCAGTCCATTCGTCACCATTGTGAACAAACAAGCCTTTGTCTGTTGCCGCCCAGATTAAATCATCTTCAGTGGCAACATCCCGCACCACGGCATCTAATGGCAGTGGATTCCACGTCTCACCATCGGGTTGCAGAATCATCCCGCCCTGCGTAATCAATATTGGTAAGTCTCGCGTACCGTCAATTGCCATCTGAACAGGCGCGTCATCAGCGAAGGTTGGAGTTTCAAAGATTGGGCTAGGTGGAGACAAGCTCACACCCCGCACCAGAAAGATGATACCCAAGATGCTCAACAAGCCACTGACAGATTGGAGGCGACGGTCACGGAAAGTAACGATTAAAATAGCACCGCCAATTAAACTCCCAATGCTCATCACAAGCATAGCAACCTGTCGTGATTCAAAATCGGGTAGCGGATTGTTGAGTGGAGCAGGTGGAGGCGCAGGCACAGTATTCACTGTCGGATTGAAATCGACGAGTGTATCAAATTCATCAGGACGTTGAATTTGGACTCGCAATCGCCAGTCGCCCGGTACACTCAGATTCGTACTTTCACCAATGTATTGCCCATCCTCTTGATGTTCGAGGGTCAGTGCGCTTTCTCCCAAGTTCTCTGTCTGATGCTCAAAACGCACCAACACCCGCGTCGCATTCTCGATTGGCGTGCCATCTTCCTCATTCAATTGCACGCTAAAGGTATTGCGTCCGACCCAACCCGGCGAGAAGGTCAATTCAATATCGAGGTCGTCTTCGTTTTGCATCTCTGCAAAGGGAGTCGGTTCAATCGATTTGGGAAGGGCATCTTTCAAGGCAATCGTATTCCGTGCCGGAGCAAACGCCGTCATCATGCCGACCAATGCCAGAATCATGATAGTCAAGACGATCTCTAAGCCGACCAGTTTCCGTAGGCGAG
>JANQRM010000343.1 GCA_028284565.1 Anaerolineae bacterium
CAGCCTTCCGACAGCAACTACTGTGACCTTTACTATCTCGTCTGACGATGGACATCGTCTGTGGCTCAACTACTTCGACCAATGTGACTTCTATAATGCCACAAATCCGATGGTCAATGGTCGACCGAAGTTTAATGCCTTTGATGACCGAGAGAATGATGACCCGTCGACCTCTTGCCTGTTGATTGATGACTGGGAAAACAGTGGCAACAATGTGAGTGCGGTTACACGGACCATTCCAGCTGGTAATCATACGCTTCAACTCGACTTCTATGAGCGAAGTGGTGGTGCGAGAATCGAACTGGACATCCTTGCTGGTGCTTTCGACACACCTGTGTACAATGGTATCGAAATGGACACATGGGAACTACGTCAACATGACCTTACGGCTTATGCTGGGGCGGGACAACCTTTCGTGGCTCTGCGCTTCCGGCTAGATCGTTTAGGCAATAGTACAGCAGGTGAAGGCAATGACTACCAAAATGGTACTCAGTCACCTGTCAACTGGTACGAGAGTCTCTGGATTACGGACATCTCTGTGATTGATCCCTAGACCTATCGTCTAACCATTCTCGAAGCGGGCTTGCAATGGCAAGTCCGCTTTTTTGTTATGTTTTCCAATGGCTTCCAACCAAACATCTGATAAAATACGTTATCCTCATGTTATAGATGTAACAAGGAGATTGTGTGGCGCAAACAGGGATATTATTTGTACTTGTGGGTCCCGGTGGAGTCGGGAAGAATGTCTTGATGCACCGGGTTGAAGAACAACTTGAATTCTTGAAACAATTTCCAACTGCTACAACCCGTCTCCCACGGGATAACGAGGTTGAAGGCATTCATCATTTGTTTGTCTCGGTAGAAGAATTTCGACAGATGATTGCCGATGGTGAGCTACTCGAATATCAAGAGGTGACTACCAATCGCTTTTATGGCATTCCCCGCGATGCACTGGAAAGCCGTCTCCAAGCTGGTGCGGTGATGATTGCTGATATTGAAGTCTATGGTTCAAAAATCCTGAAAGACAATTATCCGAACAATATTGTCCTCATTTTCATCACCCCCCCCGGTGACACACTGGACGCGCAACTGCAAGTCCTAGAACAACGTATGATAGAACGACAAGATAAACCTGAAGTTATCCAGGAGCGACTTGACCGTGCAGTGGAACTAGAGCTTAGCTTTCAGGACCAATGCGATTACGTAATCGTGAATGATGATTTAGCTACGGCTACGAGACAGCTTGCCGACATCATCCAGCGTGAACTACAAAAGCATCGTCAAACCGAAAGCCTGAATCAGCTATGAGCTTATCTGATTATTATCGACAACAAGGAGCAACCTTAGCTGATGATGGAATTCCGTTACATTTTGGAGACATTGCTAAAGAGTATTCAGCTGGCTTGAATCAGGCGATATTCTTAGACCGTTCGCATGAAGGACGTATCGCAGTCACTGGAGACGACCGCTTTGAATTTCTCAATCGAATGTCCACCAATAATATGCTCAATTTTCAACAAGGTGAGGGTCGACCGACGATTTTTACGACTGCACATGGGCGCATCCTTGACCGTGTCATCGCCTACAACCAAGGCGAATCGCTCTTACTAATTACTGAACCCGGACGTGGACAGGGTTTGCAGGAGTTTCTTCAACGACAGATTTTTTACAATGACAAGGTTCGGCTGACAAATATCCAACAGGACACAACACAATTGGCATTTCATGGACCACTCAGCGATGAGATAATCCAAGTTGTTGACTCCAATTTGGTAAACTCTGCGCCAATTGGTTTGCATGACTTAATTGTCAAGGATATTTCTGTAACGTTGCTTCGTCGAAAACCCATCTCAAGTAGCCATTGGGTATTCATTGTTCCTAAAGCAAAAGCTATTCAACTATACGAAACCCTTTTGGAAATTGGAAATCCCCATCAATTGACTCTAGCTGGGTCGTTGACTTATAACACCTTACGCATCCGTGCTGGGCGACCTGCAGGACGTGAACTGAGTAGTGACTATATCCCGCTTGAAGTGGGCTTGTGGGATGAGGTGAGTTTTGACAAAGGCTGTTATACAGGACAGGAAATCATCGCGCGTATGGAAAGTCGAGGGCAATTGGCGAAGATTCTGGTGCATTTAGATTTAGATAATTTTGTTCCTGCGCCAGCAACGATTTATGCAGATAACAAGACAATCGGACAACTGACGAGTAGTGTACAAGCACCTGAGGGGACGATTTATGCTTTGGGTGTGATTAAGACTGCTTATGCTCATGCCGATACCTCGATTGCTGTCGGTCAGCAAGCCGTCCATGCTAGAGTCCAGCGAGTTGCAGGTACACAGCCGGAATATCTCCAGCAGAATTAGGAACTATCAATGCGATGGATACGACGTTCGATTGGCGTGATATTGGCAGGACTTGCAGTGATCCTGTTGACAATTTCGGCTTGTACTGTTGGCGTACGTTCAGCAGTCTTTAATCCTGATACCTACAAAGATGCCTTTGAAAACCAAAATTTCTATCGTGAAATTATCCCGCTAGCCTTACCTGCTATTCTTGAATCGGCTGAGCGCGAAGCGAATGACTCCAATAACCCGATTGATTTCAATAACTTGTCAAACACCTTGTCACAAGAAGATTGGCAAATCATCAGCGACCAACTGATTCCGGCAGATTGGTTACAAACCCAAGTTGAAGGCACAGTCGATGTGGTCTTTTTGGCATTTGAGGGCGATTTTTCCGGCGTGGGAAGTTCGATTAACTTTGATCCTGTGATTCGTCGATTATCAGGTGATACCGCTTTTGGAGTGGCTGAGTACGTCATATCTGTTGCGCCCGATTGTACCTCACTCCAAATTGAACAATTGGAAGATGCCTCTCAAGGGGATGTCAATAACATTCCACTCTGTAATCCGCCCGACAGCTTATTGCCTGTGAGTCAAACACTTGTCACCAGTTGGTTGAATCAACTTGGTGAACTTTTAGATCAACAACGTATATCCTTAGATGAAATCTTTGGTTTCCGTCGTCAGGATGCTCAAGCCGCCCAACTGCTTGCTCAACTGCAATCGCAAATTACATTGATGCTCTATTTGTGTCCATTGGCATTGATTGCCTTAGTCGTTGCCATTGTGGTTCGCAATCTGAAAGGTTTTGGTCGTTGGATTGGTAGTACAAGCATTGTATCTGGCGGGTTTTTGGTTCTGGTTCTGGTTTTCTTACAATTGGTTGTGATAGAAAGTTTCACTGAAATATTCCGCGCGCCCAATGATCTTGAACGTTTTCAAGCTGAACTGAGTGCGAGTTTCTTTCGTTCGATGTTTTCGAATATGAGTGGAAGTTTATTGCTACAGGCGGGGTTGTTTATAGGCATTGGATTTATTCTGATTGCCATTTCAGTGCTTCGTCATGATTCAGAAGATGGTATTCCACGAGGAAGTGTGATTATTACGGACGATGGTCAGATTATTTCAACGACAAGCCGACAGCGACCTTCAAATTCGTCTTAAAAAGACGGCGGGGCACCATCGAAGAATAATGCCCACCACAATTCCCATGATTCCGGTTCTGGCGGAGTTGTATCTATTGGAGCAAGTTGAACAAAGTTTTCATCTGGTTCATCTGTGTCGATAATAATGGTCGAAGGAATGGGTATGACTAGGACTTCACCTTCACGAACCATCTTGCCTTCATCATGCGCCCAACTTTCGACAAAGGCATCGCTTTTCACCCAATTTAGTTCCGCAATCAAATCGGCTTGTTCTTGACGCAAGAGTTCAATCTCTAGCACAACTTGGTCATGAATATCTTGTAGGGCTTGGTCAGCTTGAATCCGATTGCTTAGGGTTAATGCCAACATCAAGCCAATCGACAATATGGCGGCAAACATAATCTGCACGCTGGATACAACCGGGCGTACTTGCCGTTTGGGTGTACGGGAGGGAATGGTTGGGTCTGCCATAAGTCTCTTTATACACAGAATTCATTACAAATGCAAAAGCCCAGCCAACTGACTGAGCTTGTCGTTATGCCGAAGGTGGGAGTCGAACCCACACTCCCCGAAGGGAACTACGCCCTGAACGTAGCGCGTCTGCCAATTCCGCCACTTCGGCTTGAGCATGAAAATTGTAACATCAAACCCCTTACTGTCAAGTTCAGATAAGCATCGGGCAATCGACAGGTGGAGGCAATTCGACTAACTGCTATAATGCCTTGCAAATTGGAACAAGGTCTAAGGCACATTCTGCATGAAATGGTTGGGTAGTCGTCTATTTTTTATGGTTTTATTTGTTGTTATTTCGTGGGTCACAGCACAAGAAACCGGTGTCACAGCTGAGGCAATCAACCAAGCCAATGTGCGCGCAGACGATGACATCAATGCAACTTTAGTCGCCGAAATCCGCTTAGGCACAGTCTACTCAGTGATTGGACGTAGTGAGTTCTTCCCGTGGCTTTTGATAGGCGACCCACAAACAGGTGAACCCATCGGTTGGGTTTATGAGACACTCCTCAATATTCGAGGCAATGTCGCCAATGTGCCAGTTAGTAATCTGGTCATTAGTAATAATCCGCCCACGCCGACACTTGCTAGCCAGCCAAATACGAATGCAACTCCAACAGCGACTTTAGTTACTAATGTTCAACAAGCAACTCCCACGCCGACAGCCAATTCAGCATTTGCCGTCACCGGGGTCATACAAGGCGAAATCAACATCCGTTACGGTCCGGGATTGGAATATCCACGTATAGGCGTAGGGCTTAACGGTGAACGCTTCGGCATCATCGCGTACCATTCCCAATTTCCTTGGGTTAAAATCGACTTGCCTGATGCACCGAATGGCGAGGGCTGGGTCGCTATTGATTTGCTCCAGATTGAAGGCAATGTCTTTAGCTTGCCTGCGATTAGTCAAGTTCGCTTTGACCTACCAACCCTGACACCCACACCGCCCGTTGTCCGTCCAAGTTCGTTGGATGAGAGCGTATCTAGCCCACTTAGCCCTCGTTTCCAATTCCTTGGCGACCAAATTTGGGATATTATCCTCCAAGCTGGATTCGACCCTGAAACCAGTCGCTTTGGGTCCTTCTTCTTACTCGATTTACAAACCGGAGAAGCCCTGACAATAGGTGAACAATACGCTTTTAGTGGGATGAGTGTCAGCAAGATTGCCATCCTCGCTAGCCTATATGGGGCAATCCAGACTCCGCCTACGGAACAGTTAGCGACGGACATTGCGAATACGATGATTTGCAGTGAAAACGTCGCTACGAACCGACTGCTCAGTCTCATTGGTGCTGGTGATGAATACATGGGTGCAGAGAATGTCACGCGCTTTGTCAATGACATGGGCTTGGAGAACACCTTTATTACAGCCCCGTTCACAACCGACCCAGACAATCCGCCTGTGCCACCACGCCCAATACCGATACCCGAAACGAGTGCTGACCAAATCAAAGCTAATCCAGACCTCTCAAATCAGATGACGGTGGAAGATTTGGGCTGGCTCATGGGTGGAATCTATCAATGTGCCTACCAAGACGGTGGTTTGTTGATGGAGAGTTATCCAGAGCAATATGACGGACGCGAGTGTCGGCAAATGTTGCATGTGATGAGCAACAACACGGTTGATGCACTCCTCAAAGCAGGTGTGCCTGCAAATACACGAGTCGCCCATAAGCATGGCTGGATTGAAGATACACATGGCAATGCCGCAACCTTCTTTACACCGGGGGGCGATTATGTGATTGTGATGACACTCTTCCAACCCACGTGGTTGAACTTCCAAGAGTCCTTGCCAGTGATTGCCGAGGTCTCACGCACCGTCTATAACTTCTATAACCCAGAGAATCCAATGCCAGCCATACGTGACGGGTTCATCCCAGAAGCTGGTACATGCAATTTTGCTGGTACGCCACTGGTTGCTGATTTGATGCGGGTTATCTGGGATGAGTAGCCGTTAGAGATTCAGCGTCACTTTCGCATTGCTGAGGACAACTTCATCGCGTTCTTTGGCTTTTGTCTGAAAGATGATTTCATCGTCTGACGTTTGCCACATCTCCGTTACGAGTGTGTTACCGGGGAAGACATGCTTTGAGAAACGCACCTGTACACTCTTGAATTTAGATACATCGTTCTGACAGTAGTGCTTGAGAACAGCACGAACTGCAAAGCCGAAGGAACTCAATCCATGCAGGATGGGTCTATCGAAGTTGCCCACCGCCGCCATATCCGGGTCGGCATGGAGCGGATTTACATCACCAGATAGCCGATAAATGAGAGCTTGGCGTTCTAAGGTTGCCTCTTCGTGTATGGTATCGGGTTCGCGTTCTGGCGGCAGATTAATTTTGCTAGATGGACCACGCTCGCCACCATATCCGCCTAATCCTCGAATAAAGGTTGATGACCGCGCCACAGTCAATTCCTCGCCTTGTGCATCCTGTGATGAGGTCTGCGAAACTATCACCATCCCACTGCCTTTGTCATATATATCAGCAATATGCGAGTAGCTGGTCACTGTACCAGATGTCGGTAATGGTTTCTTGATTTCGAGATATTGTTCACCATGCACCAGCATCATCGGATTGAATTCGATACCCGCAATATTGCCACTGAGGATGTTTTTAATGAATGCGCCTGAATAAATCGTGCCAAAGGACGGTATTACTTTGAAGCCTTTGGTGCTGAGTTCATAGACAAATTTCAATTCATCTTGATCGCGCCAATCGAGAGGTGCGCCAATCCCTAGTGCATAGAGTGCGACATCCCGTTCAGTGTAGGTGTAGGTAATCGGTGGATATTCTGTGCCGATGGCGTTATTTACCTGTTCCAGTGTGACCATGCTCAATCCTTTAAGCTATAGACATAATCTGATTGAATCATACTCAATGATAGAAAAAAACCCAACGATCTCTATGGAATCAAACAGGACGCACACTCATAAGAATGTACGTCCTTTGTATTTGATAGATGTATAGATTAGCCTTTGACCGAGCCTTGGGTCAGCCCACCAACGATTTGATCTTGGAGTGCGAGGTAAATCACGAGTGTGGGTATCGCCCCAATAACAGATCCTGCGGCAAAGACCCCCCAATCTCGTGCAAAGTTATCTGCGATGAAACTCCATAAGCCCACCATGAGCGTCCAACTTTCTTTATCGCGTAAGAGAACCCGTGCCAGCACAAATTCATTGAATGTACCCACGAAGGAGAGAATCCCGACAACGATTAGAATCGGACGAACCAGTGGAAAAATCAGCATGCGATAGGTCTGCCAATGCGATGCGCCGTCGACCAATGCGGATTCGTCGATGTCTCGCGGAACGGAATCGAAGAAGCCTTTCATCAGCCAGATGTTGATACCCATCGCCCCGCCAACATAGACGAGTATTAGCCCCCCCTGTGTATTCAAACCCAATTGGGGGATATGTTGTCCAATCTGTTGTAAGAACAAGAAAATTGCCACCATCGCCAAGAGATTGGGGAAGACTTGTACCAGAAGGATGAAAACCAATAACCCGTCACGACCCGTGAAGCGGAAACGTGAGAAGGAGTAGGCACTTAGCGCGGTCACCAAGACGACAATTACTGCGGTTACCCCAGATACCACGACGGAGTTGAA
>JANQRM010000354.1 GCA_028284565.1 Anaerolineae bacterium
ACCCCAAAAAGAATTGTTCCCGATGCGGTGGCAACCAATTGCCGACCCGTTCTTCGGCGAGTCCATACTGGGGAGCGACATCAATGTGATTGACTCCACCATCCAGCGCGAGTTGCATGGATTCGTTGGCTTGGTCTTGGGAGACATCCCAGAATGCCGCTGTGCCAAGTATGACCACACTGCTTTGATGGTTGGTGCGTCCGAGTCGTCGTGTTTGCATATAGTTCTCCTAAATTGTTGACCAAAGTGTAACCTACCATGTTTGGAAATGCTCTTATCTGCTATTCATACAAGGACAGTAAACTACCCATCGTTTTACTTCACAGACTTGAAACAGGGCAATGATATGGGCAGAAGTCGCTTGTTTGCGGTTTTCATGGTGGTGTTTATTGGGTTAATGGGATTTAGCATTCTCATTCCCTTGCTTCCTGCTTTTGCAGAAGATTTTGGTGCCAATGAAACCGTTCAGGGACTCCTTGTTGCCTCGTATGCCGCATTGCAGTTGATTGGTGCGCCAATATTGGGAAGCTTATCAGACCGTTATGGTCGTCGCCCGATTTTGCTCGTGAGCGTCTTTGGGACGTTCATTAGCTTGTTGATGTTGGGCTTCGCCAATGCACTGTGGATATTATTTTTTAGCCGAATGTTGGACGGGCTGACGGGCGGGAATATCTCGGTTGCACAAGCCTATATCACTGACATTACAGATGAAAAGAACCGGGCGCGTGGATTGGGGCTCGTTGGCGCGGCATTTGGGCTGGGCTTCATTGTGGGTCCAGCGTTGGGTGGCATATTGAGTGGTATAGGGACGGATGTGATTGCGCCCGCTGTCGCAGAGACTGATTCGGCGTTCTTACAGAGTCTCAATTGGACATATGCCTTACCTGCTTTTGTGGCGGCTGGGATTGGCTTCATTAATCTGTTGCAGGTTTTTTTCCAATTGCCGGAATCACTGACGGAAGAACGTCGTGCTGAATTGAAGGAAAAGCAGAAACGCAAGACTGGTAGATTATCACCTTCTGCCATACTTGGCAGTCTCTCACGCCCATTGGTTGGTCCCCTGTTGAATATGCGCTTGTTATTTAGCCTTGCCTTCTCGATGTTCCAGACGGTGTTTCCGATTTACGCTGGCGTTCAGCTGGGCTTGAATCCCTCAGAGATTGCGTTTGTCCTGACTTATGTGGGCGTGATTGTGGTCATTGTGCAGGGTGTGGCGATTGGTAAACTGACTGACCGTTTTGCTGAACCTGACTTGCTCTTTGTTTCGACGGTTTCGATGACAATTGGGCTGGTTTTATGGGCAATTGCGCCGAGTGTGCCTGTTCTACTTATCTCGCTGATTCCGATTTCCTTTGCTGGTGGTGTCTTCAATGCAGTGATTAACAGTGCTCTCACGAACGTTGCTGATTCTAATGAAGCTGGAGAAATTTTAGGAGTATCGACTTCTTTAGAGAGTTTCACCCGTGTCATTACGCCACCCATTGGGGGCTGGATGATTGGCAATATCGGATCGTGGTCGCCGGGAATTTTGTGTGCGGTTATCGTGGCGCTGACGGCTCTTTATACATGGAAACGTGTGGTCAGCGAGCGCGTGTATTATGGCGATAAGAAGAAAGTTGAAGCTGTGAATTAAGCTATGACTTTGCGCTTTTGTCTGTTGATCAAAAGTCGATAATTGACCATGAGGATACCACTGCCGATTAAGCCCATCAGTCCGCTGAAGAGGAACATGGCATTGGGTCCGACATTGTCGTAAAGCCAACCCGCAATTGGGCTAGTGATGAGCATGGCTAGTGCGGGCATGGTCACTTGAATCAGGGCTTGGTTGGTGGCGACATTGACGGGCGCGCTGATTCGTGCGACCAACAAAACCATCGCAACTGTATTCATGGTGAAAAAGAGACCGTACACCAGATGCAACAACACTAACCAGCCTACCGTCGGTATGACACCGTAGATGAGCCAAATCAAGGACATACCCAACATTCCGCCCATCGCTACTAGACGAATATTGAAGCGTTCCATTAAGGAATCGACATATTGCATCGGAAGCATTTCTGTTATGGCGATGAAGGCGGCGAACCAGCCGATACGTTCCAATGGGATTTGAATATCGGCTTCGAGATAAATCCAGAGGAATGAAAAGAAGGCACTGACTCCCCCATGGAAAAAGAATTGACTGGTTAGGATGATGTAAAAGGCACGTTGACGTGGGGCTGTTTCTTGATTTTTGGGATTGGCATTGGTTTGGGATGGTAGTGCAGGGATAAAGATAAATTTGGCAGTATTGGTGATAAATGCCATGAAAAAGGTTAGTGCATAGGAGCCGACGGCAATCAATGTGCCATTGAGTATACTGGTGATCGCCCAGCCGATTGACCCCCTGAGCCGTAATTTGCCGAAAATATTCAGGTTGAACTCATCTAAGCGTGTTACGGTAAGTTGAGACAACAACGCAATACTGGGACGCATGGTGACTTGATTTAAGAGAAAGGCAAAGATGATAATGGTCTCATGCAAGGCAATGGCAAAAAGCAGGGTCGAGAGGCTGATACACAGATTGAAGATGATATAAAGGAGGCGATGGCGATTGGTGCGGTCTGCGATGGTGTTGAATATCGGCGCGAGGATGAGTTCTAAAAACGACCCGACACTAATCAACAGCCCGATTTGAGTCGCAGATAGCCCTTGCTCTGTGAGATAGATGGTGACGAAGGGCGCATAGAGTCCTAGCGCGGCGAAACGCAGGAAGTTCAATGCACCCAATTGGCGAACAATGACACGCACAGGTCGGTATCTTTCAGGCAATGTCAAGTCGGGCAAGCATACTTGAAACCAGCATAAACGCAAGCAGTAAAACGAAGCATAAAGGAGTTTTAATCATGCGACGAATTCGACAAAA
>JANQRM010000365.1 GCA_028284565.1 Anaerolineae bacterium
CGATCATCCAGTAAGTCTTATCAGGCGACATCCATGTGCATACGAGTTCGCGTGTTTCCCCAACTGGATTTCCTTTCAAAGTCGTTCAATTAGAAGGGACTGCATCGGACACAGCTATCTATGAGGAGCGTCCCCGTTTATGCGATGTGGGATATTTACGTCACCTCTACAAAGACAAGGAAGGCAATATTGGCTATCGCTGTCCTGCAGAACCCATCAAAGCCTATCTCCGCAAAGGTGGCAAACTTGAAGACACCGAGGGTCGACAGTGCTTATGTAATCATCTGGGGGCGGCGGCAGGTTACGCACAGAATCGTCGGTCTGGCTATGTGGAATCACCTATCGTGACATCTGGCGACGATCTTGTGCATTTAGCGCAATTTATCCCCGAAGGACAAACATCGTATTCTGCAAATGATGTGTTGAACGAGATATTGGCTCCCGTAGAAACGATTGAGGGTGAAGAATAAATCAATCCGATTGTTGATGGGCTAAAGGATTAAGCGATCATGATTGAAATAGCAGAGTTGAAACGCAACAGTCTATTTCGCACACTGGACAATGAACAGTTAACGTTCATGGCAGAAAACATGATACGTCGTGCTTATTCACCGGGTCAGTTCATCTTTGTCGAAGGCGAAGATGCTGTAGGCTTATGGTTCATCCTTCAAGGCAAGGTCAAAATTCTCAAGCATTCTCGTAGTGGGCGCTTACAGGGTCTGTGTGTGGTCAACACAGGAAAATGCTTTGGAGGGTGTCCCTTATTCGATACTGATACCAACCCGGCAGATGCCCAAGCCCTCTCTGATGTCATTCTAGCTATTCTTCCCAGACAAAACCTCAGACAAATCATTAAATATGACCCTCAGATCACACTTAAGCTAATGCAACTCTATAATCAACGTACACAATTGCTGGCTCGCCTTGGGGAGTCATTAGGTGCATGGCCCGTCTCGCTTCGGGTTAATGACTGTCTAATCGCCCATGCTGGGCAAGAAGGCTCTTCCCTCGTTGTCCGCCTGACTCATGAAGAAATCAGCACATTGGTTGGTACAGCGCGTGAGGTGGTGAGTCGCCATCTTTCCCAGCTAGAGAGTCAACAGGTGATTCAAACTAGTCCCGGCAAAATCACGATTCAGGATGTCGTTGCTTTAGAAACACCATGTTTGGGCAACTATGCCTCGACTGCATAATACAAGAGTGACATTGGTCACATCTTCATCCCCCGACTACCGCGTATGCTTCATACAAATCAGTAGACAGGGGACTATCGTGTCTACAGACAAGATGTTCGTAACAACAATCCCTGTATTCCGTCAGTTGGATGGTTCATTGCAGAAGCAACTGGCAAAAGCTGGGCAAATACTGACCTATAACCCACAAGAAGTCATTGTTCACCAGAATGATGCATTGACCGGTTTGTATGGAATTCTCTCAGGACACGTCAAGCTGTATCGAGTGTCGAGCAAGCGCACCCAGATTTTGGCACTTTTGCGAACGGGCGACTGTTTTGGAATCGAAATCCTTTCCAATGAGCGACAGAGTTCGTATTCTGTTGCCACACTGACTCCCACTCAATTATTCTTTATTCCTGAAACCTCGTTGCACCAACTGCTTCATGCTGATGCAGAATTTCGTGCTGTCTTGATTCAACTCGTCACCTCCCGCTTACGTCAATTTGCCACATTGGTGCATAACCTCGCCTTTCGCAATGTGCCAGCACGCTTGGCAACTATTCTAGTCAACCGAGCAGAAGAAGAAGGGATTGTGAAGGATGATAAAATCTATTTGCCACGCTTACTCACCCAACGAGAATTAGCCACGCTGATTGGTACAGTCCGCGAAGTGGTACAGCGAACCTTTAAGCAGTTTGAACAACAGGGGTTGACACAGTTTTCGCGTAAAGAGATCGTTATTCTTGACCTCGAAGGACTTAAAAAGGTGGCTGATGAAGAAAATCGATAGTCTCTATTTGTGAAATTCTTCCCAAGATTCCTCTTAAAGTGACTTAGGTCACAACGCCTTTCCAACATCCCTAACATTATATAAGAGACGAGAATCCTGAATTCTGATTCAGTTTCTCTATGTCGATGATAAAAATCTGCTTGAGTCTTTTAAGGAGGCTTGTATATGACTTTATTTCAGCGTTCGCGGTTAGTATTTCCGCTTCTACTGACAGTGGCATTTGTCTTAGGGGCGATCATTTTTTCGCCATGGTCACAATCGGTGGCACAAAACGGTGCTGATTGGCAAAGTGTTGTCAGCGAGCGTGGCTTCACAGATGAGGATATTCGTGCGGCAGTGATGACTTTCAACCCCAGTGGGGTGTTGGACGAATATGTCATGTTTGCATCGGGTGGACACAGTGGACAGATGTTTGCTATTGGTTTGCCATCCATGCGTCTCTTACGAACGATAGGTGTGTTCACGCCGGAACCATGGCAGGGCTATGGTTATGGTGCAGGTGAAGAAGTTCTCGCGGGTGGCGACATCGATGGTCGTCAGGTCCGCTGGGCAGATACACATCACCCAGCGTTAAGTGAAACCAATGGTGATTACGATGGTGAATGGGTGTTTATCAACGATAAAGCCAATGGTCGGGTCGCCGTAATCGACTTGCGTGATTTTGAAACCAAGCAAATCATCAACAATCCCCTCTATCACAATGACCATGGGGGTACGATGGTTACACCCAACACGGAATATGTCATTGAACCCGGTCAATATGGACAGCCATTGGGTGGCGGTTATGCCTCGCTAGATGATTATGAAACCCTCTATCGCGGCATGATTACCTTCTGGAAATTTGATCGTGAAGCGGGGCGGATTGATATGTCCCAATCCTTTGCGATGGAACTCCCTCCCTATTGGCAAGACCTCTGTGATGCGGGCAAGCTTGTTTCTGATGGTTGGGTGTTCTGTAATTCCTTCAATACAGAACTCGCACTTGGTGGTATCGAAAGCGGTAACCCACCCTTTGAAGCAGGTGTTAGCCGCAATACAACCGACTTCCTCCATATCATCAACCTATGGGGAGCAGAAGAAGTCTTCCAATCTGGACAAACGGAAGAAATCGCTGGGATGCAAGTTATCCGACTCGAAACAGCGATTGAAAACAACCTCCTCTACTTCACGCCTGAACCGCGTAGTCCGCACGGGACAGATGTTGCGCCTCAAGGGGATTTCATTGTGGTATCCGGCAAGCTCGACCCACACGTGACGGTCTATAGCTTTGACAAAATCATGCAAGCTATCGACGCTGGGGTAGAAGAAACCGATATGTATGGTGTTCCCATTATCCCACTTGAAGATGCGATGGAAGTACAAGTTGAGGTTGGCTTAGGTCCATTACACACTCAATTCGGACCTGATGGCTATGCCTATACCAGCTTGTTCCTTGATAACGCAGTTGCCCGCTGGAGTATGGGTGCAGAAGGTTATCGCCCAGAAGACGGCTGGTCACTGATTTCCACAATCCCAACGCAATACAATGTCGGACATATCGCCGTTGCCGAAGGGGATACAGTCGACCCCGATGGAAACTACCTTGTTTCTCTCAATAAGTGGTCAGTGGATCGCTTCCTGAATTTGGGACCGTTACTACCGCAGAACCTCCAACTCGTGGATATTTCGCAAGGTGGCGACCAGATGCAAGTCATCTACGATATGCCATTGACAGCTGGTGAACCGCATTATGCTCAGATTATCAGCGCAGACAAACTCAATGCGTGGGAAGTCTATCCTGAGGTTGGTTGGGACCCTGTAACCCAATCTATCCATCCTGACGCAGTGTTCCCCGGTGAAGAAGGCATCACCCGTGATGGCAACAATGTCACGATACGGATGACTTCGGTACGTAGTCACTTCACACCAGAGCATGTTGAAATCCAAGCTGGCGATCATGTGACATGGACGATTACCAATGTGGAACGGGCGCGAGATGCGACGCACGGACTAGCAATCCCCTATTATGGTATCAACCTGAGTATCGAACCGGGTGAAACCATCACCTTTGAATTTGAAGCCGATAAAGATGGTGTCTTCAGCTACTATTGCACCGAATTCTGCTCGGCTCTCCACCTCGAAATGATGGGCTACATGCTTGTGGCTCCTTAGACTATCGAAATATTTGGGGGATGGAACTCATCCCCCACTTTCTGATTTTTTCACTGGAATAACATCAGACCGTCATCAAACTAGTCTACGTCAACAACAGAAACCGAGTGTCAGCGAAAATTATGAACGACTCAATCGCAACGAATACCGAAAAAAATAAAGTTGATTCTCAATATCGACACATGCCGAAAATCTTCATTGGCTTATCGCTGGTATCGGCAGTCCTTATCCTGATATCCATCTCCCAACCCTACTGGCGCATGGTTTTGGATGCACCACAATATCCGCAAGGCTTGGAAATGCGTGTGTTTGTCAACCGCATGACAGGCGATGAAGACGAAACCCTAGATGATGTCGCCGAAATTGACGGACTGAATCACTATATCGGGATGCAATCACTCTATAACGCCGCCCAATTGGAACGGTCGATTGCCCTCCCTGCAGTGACCACCGCCATCATCTTGGTCATCATCAGTGCTGTTTGGAAGTCCCGATGGTCATG
>JANQRM010000370.1 GCA_028284565.1 Anaerolineae bacterium
ATCAACGGTGCTTTGCTACGAACCGTCGTCGTGAAAGAACGCACAGGTAAGCCATCTGCTTGCAATGCCTCGATATTCACACTGCCGATGCTATTCGCCTCCGCCCAGATGACTTGCGGCTGCCACTTATCAGCGAGTGATTTTAAGCGTCCACGTTGCAACTCCCAACCGATTTGCCGAAAGCGGTCTAGGGCGACCAGTTGCATGTTATCACTATTGATAACAGCTATGCACGTATAGTCATTATCACGCCCCCAATCCACCCCAAAGATATAGCGTGAGTGGGGGAGAGGTTGGGCATTGGTTTGTGCCGTTGCTGCTTCTCGAATCCCACGGAAGACCTGCCCGGCATCTTCTACGAATTGCGCGGCGTATTCTTCATTCCAGACACGCTCCGATGTGGTACGCCAAATCTCGTCAAACTCTTCTTTGGGGATGATCGGGTTCTCCCATGAGGTAAAATGAAATGCTTGCCACTCCGTCTCCTCTGGATCAAGCCCGATTTTATAAACTTCCCAGAACCAGTTACGACCATAGGGCGTACTCAAAAAGAGCGCGCGTCCACGTCGATCCATCAGCATCGGGCGCACGACTTCGCTCCAGACACGCGGTTCCATGAAAGCCGCTTCATCCAGAATCGCGATATCGAGTCCGGCACCGCGCAGTAAATCAGGATTGTGCGTACTGCGGACAGCGATCATGCCGCCGCCGGGTAAATCCAGCCGATGCTCCGATTCGCTAGTCGTGATACCATCCACCTTCGTCAAGGTCGTCTTCAGGTCGCGCCAGACCTGACTCGCCATCTGGTAAGTCGGGGCGAGCCACCAGCCACGTTTCCCGCTCAGTGCTGCTTCCGTTAAGATAATCTTCCCCGTCTCCGTTTTGCCGAAGCGTCTCCCGCATGCCACCACCCGAAAGCGGGCGCGGCTGTTCAGAATCTTCTTCTGCCCATGGTGGGGTTGAATGAATTGTGCCGTCGGGGTATTTATATTCAAGGCGTATCACCTGCTCTGTTTCTAATGCGGGCATTAAATCTTGCAATTTGATATAGCGATCCACCAGCACACCCAACATGCTCGAAAGCTGATTGAGGGGTGCGTTGGCGATAGTTTCCTCGTCCATTTGGTCGACAATTTGTGCTGCGCGTTCCATCATCCGGCTGATTAATTGCTGCATTCGACGCGCATTCTGTTCGCGTTCGTGTAGCTGCTGCTCCCGCCGGATGTCGTCGCGTTGTTTATTCCACTTTCGCAACTGAGATTGACTGTAACCGGATGCTGCGCTAGCTGTCGCATAATCGCCATTGGCATCGTCGATTGCATCTAGTCCAGCAATTTGGTCTGTGAGCGTGTATTTATTACGTGCCATAATTTTTTCCTTTGTTATTTTGTAACGCTTCGTAGGGGCGGTTCGTGAACCGCCCTGATTTATTGTTATAAATTGCCCCGCAACTCACCGGCACGGTTGATGGCGATAACGGCTGATTGCAATTGTTTCCCGTTCGCGCTGCGAGGACTTGGTTTTTGACACACTCATCATAGAGCAAATGTTCTTTTTTGAGGTAACCATATGTTCGAACATTTGGTCGTTTTTGTGTGAAATAAAAAAGAGGATTCTCCAAGCACAAAAAGCTATTGGTCGTCCTCGCCACCTTTCCCCAAAAGATCGTACAGCCAAGTTGTATTCCCGTTACGTAAATGCTCAAACATGATTTCGTCTTCAATTTCCACAATTTGAACACCTGCCTTCTTTAAGTTGCCGAATACAACGTCTTCTGCATCGCCATTACTGAAGCGGTAAAAGCTATGTCCGGGCAATCGATAGATGTATAACATATAAGTTTTGCCATTTCTTTGAGCCTCAACAATGACATGATTATCAAGCTCATCTTCCCAGATGTGTTTGTAGTGTTCGATGAGTGCCGCTAATTTTTCATCATGCGCCATTGTGTTGCCCTCTTTTCTCTTTGTAGTTATGTTTCTCCACGTTGTTTTTTGTCGTATTCTTCAGCTAGTTCTCTGAGGAAATTGATGTTTTTTTGTCGCTTGCTCTGCTGAAGTCTTTCAAGATCAATTCCAACGATTCTGACTTTGCCTTTATATAATCCGCGTAGTGCAATGATCTCGTTTATTGGATTGCCGAAATATATGACTTCGTTGTGTACCCAATTACAAATCATATGATATAGTTTTCCCCATTAACATGGATGTCAACAATCATAAACTCATCAGCTTTTGCTGCCCATTTATCTTCATCCTGATCATCCAATTCGTGTCCTTCGTTGTCCATTTTCTGTTACTCCCTATCCTGCTGATTCTTCTCGTATTCTGCAACAGCTTCCTTTAGCCAATCATGCCCCGGTGTCTGATTGCTTTTACGAATCGTATCAAGCTGAACTCGGAGGATTCTCACACCTGCTTCATGTAATTTTTGGGATATGATATCTGGAATCACTGCCGCTACACCTTCACCATCAAAGTGATAGATTGCACTCCCAGATATAGTGCACAAGTTACGCCATCTAAAACTATCACCCTCGTAGACATCGACATAAATATGGTCATCAGCCTCATCTTCCCAAATATGTTTGTGTTCCTCTATTAAACTTACCAAGAGGTTTTTATCTTGCTCATTCATATGGTCTCCTTATCTCCTAACACATATCCATCATACAGCACCCTGATGGATATATCGTCTCACTTAGATTGTTCGTGTGGGAAATCACGAAACATCTCGTCAAGTTAAGTAAGCATTTTGCAGATTGATTATGCGCTTTCTTGCCTACCGTCTCCGGCTCAAGCCTAAATGATCAGAAACCTTCACAAACCAGATAAATTGTCAACACGCTTTTCTCCACATCCCCAATTATCCAGCCTATTGCTATTGTCGACTGATTTAGGCATACTGGCACAATCTGAATTCAATCAACATGGGTGCAATGCGATGCGGCACATCGAAGCGGTTATTTTTGATCTGGATGGGGTGATCGTCGATACCATTGAATATCATTATCAGTCGTGGTGTATGCTTGGTGAAGAAGAAGGCATCACATTCACCCGCGAAGAAAATGATAGGATTCGTGGCTTATCGCGTGAGGATAGCCTGCGAGCTTTTCTGGGAGATCGCCACTTGGATGATGCAGAATTCAAGTCTTGGTTGAAGCGTAAAAACACCTTCTATCATCAACAACTTGTGCAGATGCAACCCGATCATACCCTCCCCGGTGTGCGTGACATCATGCGTCAAGCGCGTGAACTTGGGCTAAAATTAGCGGTGGGGTCAGCAAGTCGTAATGCCAAAATCATCCTCGAAAAATTGCAACTGACGGATCAATTCGATGCGATTGGTGATGGCAATATTGTCGTGAACAAAAAACCTGCACCCGACATCTTTTTG
>JANQRM010000379.1 GCA_028284565.1 Anaerolineae bacterium
AGTGGTGTTACCACAAGCATTTTTGGCGACAGACGAATTGCTTCGACGTGGGACGCGACTGCTTAAGGGAATGACGTTTGATGAGCTTGCCATCCAACGCAATATTGAACGCTATGGCATCTTCGCGGCGACGGAACGCTTGTTGATGGATGCGGTGCGGGCTGGTGGGAATCGGCAAGAGCTTCATGAGGTGATTCGCCAGCAGAGTTTGACGGCGTGGGGTGCGATTCGAGAAGGTAGGGATAACCCATTGGCAGAATTATTGGTCAATGAAGCACAATTTTTAGCAGTATTATCACAAGAAGCTATTCAAGAATCCCTTAATGTTGAAGATTATGTTGGGGATGCACCCATTCGGACGAAGAGACTAGTAGACAAAATCCGCAATATATTGTAGACTTTGAACCAATATGACCTGTATTGACCTATTTTAGCAACTTATACACTATTTAATTTTGTTTAACATCCTTTATCGACAAATAAGGGATTATTTGGTTTAATAGGTAGACTGAATATTCCTCGCACAAATATAGTTATTTGAAAACGCTTCTTTGTCCTCAAAACGCCACCGATTCGTCGTGTGGTCGTTTTTTGTCTCAACAGTATTTACCCAAGCATGGGAGGCAAATCCATGGATCAATCTGCCATACAAGTCTGGAAACGGGTCATGGGGTATCTGCGCCCTTATTGGAAATGGGCGACTGTTGCGTTTATTGGACTTGTCGGGGGCAACATCTTAGCGGTGGCTGTGCCAGCTATCCTGCGGGATGTGATTGATGTCGGGATTGAGCAAGGTGATAGCAACTTTATGCTCCAAGCGGGCTTGCTGGTTCTGTTGCTTGGTGTGATACGCGGGGTGATGGGCTTCTTCTCACGTTTCTTTGGGGAACGGCTCTCGCATTTTATATCCTACGACATTCGGAATGCGCTCTATAACAAGGTACAAAATCAATCCTTCACCTATCAAGATAACTCGCAAGTTGGGACATTGATTACCCGTGCAATTAGTGACGTCAATGAAATTCAACGCTACTTTGCCTTTGGGCTGATTGATGGCTTGAATACGACGTTGCTGTTCATCGGCGTCATGACGGTAATGTTTGCGAATAGTCCCTTGCTGGCACTCGTCTCCTTAGTGCCACTCATCCCGCTTGGCATGTTCTCTAGCCGATTTGTGAAGCAGATTCATCCTCGCTGGAAGCAGGTGATGGATCGCCAACAGCAACTCAGCAATATTCTGCAAGAAAATGCACTTGGCGCGCAGGTTGTACGGGTGTTTGCGCGTGAAGATTATGAGATGAAGAAGTTCGAGAAGCAGAATGCTAAGCTGTTTGAGGAACAATTGGGCTTTATTCAACAGTGGGTCTCCTATTTGCCCGCGAGTGCCTTTATTGCGGCGAGTACGACAGCGTTGGTGTTATTTGTCGGTGGGATTATGGAGCAGAACAATATCGGTGGCGTTACAGTGGGGTTGGTGGTGGCATTCAATGCATATGTGTTGCTCCTTGCCCAGCCGATGCGCTTCTTGGGCTTTGTGATTTTGCTGACGACGCAAGCTGTGGCAAGTGGTGAGCGAGTGTTTGAAATCCTCGACTCGCCAGAAACCATTGCCGATAAACTGAATGCCAAACCGATTAAACAGATTCAGGGGCATGTCGAATTTAAGGATGTGACCTTTGCTTATGAAGAGCGTCCTGTCTTGCAGAATATCAACTTAAAAGCTGAACCCGATCAGGTAATTGGAATTGTAGGCGCAACCGGGTCGGGGAAAACGAGCATCATCAACCTGTTACCCCGCTTCTATGATGTGCAATCGGGGCAGGTGTTAGTGGATGGTCAGGATGTACGCGATGTTGAACTGAGCAGTTTGCGGAAGCAAATCGGCATGGTATTGCAGGAGTCCTTACTCTTTTCTGCGACGGTGCATGAGAACATCGCCTATGGGAACCCTGATGCGACGCGAGAGCAGGTGATTGAAGCCGCGAAAGCCGCGAATGCTCATGACTTTATCGAGGAATTCCCCAAAGGTTATGAAACGAAAGTTGGTGAACGGGGGGTGACGCTGTCGGGTGGTCAACGGCAACGGGTGGCGATTGCCCGCGCCTTGTTGATTGACCCACGCATTCTGATTTTGGATGATGCGACGAGCAGTGTTGATACACAGACTGAACACCTGATTCAAGAAGCACTCTCTCGATTGATGGCAGGGCGCACGACCTTCATTATTGCTCAACGACTGACGAGTGTGTTGGATGCAGATATGATTTTGGTGCTAGAAGACGGGGAGATTGTCGAGCGCGGGACGCATCAATCCCTGATTGACATGGGTGGTGTCTATGCCAATATCTATACCTTGCAATTGGAAGAGCAAGAGAAAGCGCGGATGGGCGATATTCTGTCCGGTGAACTCAAGCTGACGGAGGAAGAAAAGCACAAAACATCCGAATTCAAAGCCATCTATAGCCCCAAGAGCTAGAGGAGTGTGCGAGTGGCTGTCAAGCGAAAATCGAAGCATCATGAAGACGAGAAAAAGTTAGCTATCTATGAAATTGATGACCAACAATCTACTCGGAGCTTTGATTGGGAGGTGACTCGTCGGCTGGCGAGCTATCTCAATCCCTATAAAAAGAATATGGTCATTGCGATTTCGGCAATGATGCTGACCGTGATTGCGAATGTGGTGGGTCCACCAATTATTGGTTATGCAGTGGATGAGGGGATTCGCAAGAATGACTTGAGTGTGGTCGGCTTGGGTGTGATAGGTTATCTGGTGATACAGGGTTTTGGATTACTAGGTTTCCGAATTCAACTGGATAATATGGCAAAAACAGGGCAACGAGTGATTCAACAGTTGCGAGATGACTTGTTTGAGCATATTCAAGAGTTGTCGGTGTCGTTCTTTGCTAAGTATGAGGCGGGGCGGTTGATTGCGCGCGTGATTAGTGATGTCGAGACTCTGCGTCAAGCGATTACGTTTGCGGCGGTGGGGACATTACGCGAAGTGTTTATCCTCTTTGGTATCACGATTTCGATGTTTCTGATTAATGTGCCGTTGACCTTTGTTGCGCTGACGACATTGCTTGTATTGGCGATCATTGCGAATTTCTGGCGGATGTATGCGCGGAAAGCCTATTTGCGGGTGAGTGATTCCAATGCGAAGGTGAATGCGGAATTATCTGAGTCCTTTAACGGGGTACGGGTGACGCAAGCCTTTGATCGTCAAGCCCACAATTACATCCGATTTACTGAGGGGTTTAATCAAGAGAACCGCGATGCGAATGTTCGAGCGTCGTTGATTGCTGGTGTGTTCTTCCCCAGTATCGATTTGATTGGTGGAGTAGCAACAGGTGCGCTGATTTATATCGGCGGTGGCTTGGTGTTGGAAGAAAGCCTGACAGTAGGGGTCTTATTGACGTTTGTGCTGTATATCGACCAATTCTTCTTCCCAATTCGGATGTTGGCACAACGTTATAATTTATTCCAAGCCGTGATGGCGGCTGGCTTTAAAATTTTCCGTCTGATGGATACGCCGATTGACATCAAAGACAAGAATGATGCGTTGGATTTACCCCCGATTGATGGGCATGTGCGCTTCCATAATGTCAACTTTGCTTATAATGCCGAAGATGGCTTGGTGCTGAAGAACATCGACCTAGATGTGCCAGCAGGAAGTACAGTGGCATTTGTGGGGCATACGGGCGCAGGCAAGAGTACAATGGTCAAGTTGATTATGCGCTTCTATGATGTGACGAAGGGCATGGTCACGATTGATGGCTATGATGTGGCGACGATTCATCAGCGGAGTCTGCGAGAGCAAATCGGTGTGGTGTTACAAGAGACGCATCTGTTTAGCGGGACGGTGATGGATAACTTGCGTTATGGTCGGCTGGATGCCACAGATGACGAGGTGAAAGACGCGGCGAAAGCAGTGGGCGCGCATGACTTCATCATGCGAATGGAAAATGGCTATGACACGGAGATACGAGAGGGTGGGGCGATTTTATCCACCGGGCAGAAGCAATTGTTGTCCTATGCTCGTGCGTTGTTAGCAGACCCTCGCATCCTAATTCTAGATGAAGCGACAAGTAACATTGATACCCAAACGGAGCAACTCATACAACAAGCTCTGGATGTCCTATTGAAAGGACGAACAAGTTTTGTGATTGCTCATCGTCTGAGTACGATCACCTCTGCGGACAAAATCGTAGTGATGGATCATGGACGAATCACCGAAGTTGGCAATCATGATGAATTGCTCCAACAAGGCGGAACCTATCATAAGTTGTATACGATGGTCTAGCCAATGCCTTATCAATATAGCCTCCCACTTCCACAGGATAGTCCCTATCGAGAGCGGATTAATCAATCCATTTTACGTTTACAAGAAGATGGGACGTATCAACAGTTGTTCACACGCTGGTTTGGGGGGAGTTGAGGCTCTTTAATATCCCCACAATTCCCTAAGTGTGCGGATTTCAGCATTGCGATGTCTTGTACGGACTTCTGACGACGAGAGTACATTGCGTAGGGTACGGAAACTGATTTTCCCCAGCAGTTCAATCGTAAATGCCAATTTTAGGATGATTACACCCAATCGATTGCCTCGTTTCCGATGATAGTGAATGGGGCTGTGATGATAACTTCGGACGCGAATATAGTGATAATTATTGGTGGTTGTTCCGCCGATGTGGACGACACTGGCATCAGGGACATAAACAGCACTTAAGCCCAATTCGCGAATGCGTTGACAAATATCAGCATCTTCCATGTAAAGAAAATAGTCTTCGTCGAATCCACCGATGGAATCATAGGTCTCACGGAGCATGAGGAGGCACGACCCCTGTAGCCAATCCGCTTCGAAGGGCGAAGTTGCTGTTTGTATCTTCTGTGGATAATCACTATACACCACTTTGGGGAAAAGGCGATCTAAACCCAGATATTTGATACATAGGCGAAGGATGGTGTATTCGGCACGAGCGATGTGCGCGATTGTCCCTGATTCATCGGTTGTTTTTGGTGCGACAATGCCAATCGTGTCATCTTGTAAAAGAGTATCGCGTAAGGTCGTGATTGCATCTCCATTGATGAGAACATCGGGGTTGAGAGACAGAATAAGTTCGCCAGAACTGTGTTGCAAGCCAAGGTTATTGCCTCCACCAAAACCGCGATTTCTGTCGCTGTGGATAAACTTCACGTTGGGGAATTGCGCTTCTAAGCTCTCGACAAAGCCATTGGTTGAAGCGTTATCAATGACAATGATCTCTAAGTCGTGACTCTCAATGAGGGGATTGAGACTATTGAGGCAATTCACCACATCATCGTCTGGATTGTAAACCACGATGAGGACAGAAATGGTTGTCACTTGCTTATCCACGGCGGTTACTTAATCAAATCCCATGAGAGGGGCGTTCCTTGTTCGATATCTTGTGAGGCGGTTTTGCCAAGTACGTCGTCGTAATAGCGCGTGTGGAGTCCGTGCGATGGGCGGATTGAGCGAATGTTATCGGTCGTGAGTGGTTCACCTGCTTTTATATCTGCCACGACGAAGAGAGAACGTCGAAAGACTCGGCTGTTTTTCTCTTTGTCGGTTGGTCCATACTGAATGTTTCCAATGGCTTGTTCCGTCATGCGAATGGCATCAACCATCTGGCGGAATTCGTGCGGTTCCATTGAGAAAGAGCTGTCGGGTCCCGGATCATTACGTGAGAGTGTGAAGTGCTTTTCGATAATCCGCGCGCCGAGTGTAACCGCGACAACAGGTGCTGTTGACCCCATCGTATGGTCGGATAGTCCTGCAACAACAGCAAAGGCTTGTGCGAGGTGGGGAATGGTGGCTAAGTTGGCTTCTTCGAGTGGAGCAGGGTAGGAACTGGTGCATTTGAGCAGGGCAATTTGGTCGTTGCCTTCTTCACGAATGGCAGTGACAGCTTCATGAATTTCAGCAAGATTAACCATGCCGGTGGACATAATGATGGGTTTACCTGTTCGGGCGATGTATCGAATGAGGGGAATATCGCCATTTTCAAAAGAGGCGATTTTATGCACGGGAACATTCATCTCCTCCAAGAAATCGACAGCGGTGAAGTCAAAGGGTGTGGAGAATAAATCCATGCCTAAGTCATTGGCGACTTGCTTCAGCTTGGGTTGCCATTCCCACGGTGTATAGGCTTCGCCGTATAAATCGTAGAGTGTGCGTCCGTCCCAGATTGTGCCTTTGATTCGGAAATAATCCTTGTCACTTTGGATGGTTATTGTGTCTGGGGTATAGGTTTGAAGTTTGACCGCATCGGCTCCGGCTTGATGCGCGGCTTCGATTATTTTGACCGCTTTGTCGAAGTCGCGGTCATGATTCGCGGACATTTCGGCGATAATATAAGTCGGTTGGTCGGACGCGATGAGTCGGTTGTTGATTTGCATCACTGTTTTCAGTTTCTAAGTTCGTCTTCGTGATTGATTGACTTTATGTATTTTATACAGGGAATATTCTGCACCTGAATATCAAGCTTCGTTTCAAAACCGGATGACTCAAAAGCATAACATGAGGCGAGGTTGTCTGTTTTCACAATGCCAGTAATTGCCTGAACATGAGGTATCGCAACAATGTGCTGTATGCCGATTTGCAACAAGGCTTTTCCGTAGCCTTGTCCTCGGTGTTCATTCGCTACGCTGTAGCCAATCTCGGCATTGCCTTCGTCATCAATGTCGAAGCGGATTTGCCCAACAGGTTTATCATCAACATTCATAGCAATATACATTTCACATTGGGGATCAGCGAGCTTTTTGTCATACCATGCTATGTGTGACTCCCATGGGATTAGATCGGATGAAAAGGACATCCGGCGTACTGTTAGGTCATTTGCCCATTCCCATAGTAATCTGGAATCGGTAGAGGTCGCGTGTCGTAACCAGAGCCGATGATTTTGGATTGCCATGACAATTCTGTTGACCCCAAAACCATCGACTAATTGTCGTGCCTTCTGTTCCATCTGCTGACGACGCAATTTGTCATCTCCAAGTTGTTGAAGACACTCAGTGATAAATGATTGAGTTACAGTCTGAGCTTCACCTAGATAGAGCGCGACTTTTTCCTCGTTGAGTCCATTAGCTATGCCCAGTTGGTTATCCGCTGTCACGATGAGAATGCTCGGTATACTCATCAGGCATAATTCCCAGACTGTACTGCCAGCTGCGGAGATGGCAATATCTGCCCATGACATTAAACTTGGCATATCGGCGACATTGTATAAGAGTTCAATTTGACTTCCTGATTCTGCGACGAATTGTTGGAGACTATCTAAATGTGGGTTACTACCACCGACAATAGCTTTGATAGTGAGGCTGGAGATATTTTCAATGGCAGATAGTACGATTTGCGTAATATTCTCGGAATCGCTACCGCCCATTGTCACGAGAATGTTTTGTGCGACATCTGCTACTTCTTTTGCTTTTTCACGCCATCCCCAAAATTCTTTACGAATGAGAGCATAATCAGTCCCCAAAAGGAGTTGCGTGTCGGATTCACGCCTCTGATAGAGTCCTTCGTCCGCGTGAATATTCTGATTGAGTACCCAATCGGCAAAGTAGTGGTCGAAGTGCCCATTGTCATCAATAAATAAGATGCGCAAATCAGCATCCTTGAGCCAGCATTGATATTTTGCACTAAAGCAATAGCCATCGACTACTACGGTTTTTGTAGAAAGAGTTGTTGCCAGTGCTATGATTTCTTGAGCATCCTCCAAACTGCCGGGTTCTGCAGAAGTCAGTTGAACTTGCATTCCCTCAGTAAGCAAACGCTCATGAAGTGTGTTGGGTAAACCTTCTGCACAGACAAAGCATACTTCGCCATCAGTCTCTTTCCACGCTTGTGCTAAAGCGAGACAACGCATCACATGCCCATATCCTATAGCTGTGCTGGCATCCGCGCGAATGAGCAAAACCTCCATCACCATGCAGATAACCCACCATCAACGTGTAACAGTTCCCCAGTGATGTAAGAGGCATCATCTGAGGCAAGAAAAGCCACAGCACTTGCAATTTCTTCTGGTTTTGCCATCCGTTCCAAGATAACCCGACGATTATAATTTTTGAGAAACTCATCTGCTTGCCGTTGTTCTGAACGTACTCCGCCAGCGATAACCGCATTGACGCGCACATCGCGATTTCCCCAGCGAGCGGCAAGGTCACGAGTTAATCCTAACAGAGCGGCTTTTACACTCGCATACTGCGGAGGTGTTCCCAACATCCCTTCTGGATAAATTCTAAAATCAGTCCCATTAACTGCATAAATTGACGATAACAAAACTATCGAAAGTGGTTGATGCTTTGGTGTACGATGGACCAACTCTCTTGCACATAAGAAATGTCCTGCAACGTCTACATTGAATAATTTATTCCAATCATCATGGGTTAAATCATCAAAATGCGTTCCCAATCCGTCACGTAAGGAAGCATTCGCAATCAAGACATCAGGTATACCGATTGTACTCTCTAACTGGTCGAAGGCTGACGTAATACTAGTGGGATTATCTAGTTGTAATTCAATGGGATGAAGTTGATGTGATCGCTCATGAGCGACTTGATCCACCCATGACTCTACTTTTGCTCTCCGACGAGAGGTGCAAATGACCTGTGCAAGTTCATCCAACATACGATACACAACGGCACTGCCGATTAAGCCAGTTCCCCCTGTCACCATAACTTTGCGTTGATTAAGCCCGCGCATCAGATTTCCTTGCTTAAGAGATATTCGCAAAGATCGAAATCGAACTGAGTCGCAACATGAATTGACCGTTCCTCCGGTGTTTTAACGATATGCAAATTCTCACCGAAGAAATGCCCAGTCGTTTGTAAAGCTTCTAACTTCGCAATTTTTATTGAACCATTTGGACGAAAGACAGGTGGCAGAAGTGGACGTTCAATTAAATATTTTGATCCAAAAAACATTTGCCAATCGTCAACATCTTCAGTAGGCGGTTGTAATGCCCAATGAAAA
>JANQRM010000380.1 GCA_028284565.1 Anaerolineae bacterium
ACGTTGCGATGACCTTTTTGGATGCGTGGGCGACAAGTGATTTCGAGACGATGTACAGCGTGGTTTCCAACCGCAGTCGAGAGATATATCCCCAACAAGTCTTTGAGAATCGCTATACAGTTGCTCATAGCACCTTGCGATTTGAAACGGTCACCTATTCGCTGAGAAACACGGAGTTTCAAGGGACGACGGCGATTGTGCATTATGATGCAGATATTGTGTCGCCTGTGTTTGGCACGATTAATGATCTGGATCGTATTTTGCGCTTGGTGCAAGAGGATGGACAATGGCGGTTGGCTTGGTCGCCGATGACAATCTTCGATGGGATGTCGTCGGGGACGGTATTGGATGTGACCTCCCGTTTCCCACAACGCGGAAGCATCTATGACCGCAATGGCGAGTTTCTGGTTGAATCAACCGGACCTATTGTGGCGATTTATGGCGTTCAGCAAGATATGAATGGTGTCGATGAATGTATCGAACTCCTTGCCGAAATTATGCGCCGTCAAATCAACGAAATTCGTCGCAGTTTTACTGACTTTTTGCCCGACACCCGCTTCCATATTGGCGAAATCGACCTCCCCACTTATTTTGAAAATCAGGATAGATTGAACAACATCTGCGCTATTTTTGACGACGGTGGCGTTTTCAGCCGAGTCTTGCAGTATGAAGACCGTCGATATGATGGGCATGGTTCGGCGGCGCATGTGACGGGTTATATCGGGCGCATTCCGTCGGAAGAAGTCAATCGTTGGGAAGCAAGAGGCTATAGCCCGAATGATATTGTGGGTTTGACGGGTATTGAAAACAGTTTCCAAGATGAGCTGGCGGGACGACCGGAGCGTTTCTTGCGTCTGATTGAAGTCAACACGGGTACTCCGATACGCGAGTTGGGGGGTGCGATTGGGACAGAAGCAACAGATGTTCACCTGACGATTGACCGTGAGTTGCAGACGATAACGGCACAGGCAATTGTGGACGCCTTTAATTATGCGCTGGGCAATTGGGGTGGAGTCTCGCTGGGTGGTGGTGCAGTGGTGATGGATGTCAACACAGGTGAGATATTGGCATTGGCGAGTTATCCCACATTTGACCCCAGCGTCTTCAATCCTGAAACCTCCTATACTTTAGCAGCGTTTGAAGCGATTTCGCGGGATGTTCGCTTGCCCCTGCAGAACAAGGCGGTGTCTGAGCAATATACACCGGGTTCGGTCTATAAAATACTCACGACATTAGCGGCAGCATCTGAAGATATCTGGACAAGAAATCGTCCGTTTGAATGTGAGCTGGAATGGCGTGGGGCAGAACGGCTCGGTGATGGTGTCGAAGCGCGCTATGACTGGCGGATTCTGAACGAGTTGGATGAAGCAGGCGAGATTAATATGGTGCAAGCACTTGCTACCTCCTGTAACCCCTTCTTCTGGGAGATGGGCGGTTTGATGTTCCGTCAAGACCCTATGATACTGGTTGATTATTCGACGCAACTTGGGTTGGGTGGTCCGCCGAATATCAATGGCAGACCCAATGTCTTGACACGAGAAGCAAATGGCAATCTTGCGCCACCCCGCACCGCTTTTGATGCGATTAATAATTCGATTGGTCAGGGGGATGTCTCGTTGAGCATTTTGCAAATGGCGACAGCTGTCTCGACGATTGCGAATGGCGGCACGGTTTATCAGCCGATGATTGTGAGTCATCTAGGGCAACGAGGCACAGAAAGCTATCAATTGGTGAGTGAATCAACTGTTCTTGAACAACTTGAACTTGACCCCGAAGCACTGTCGATTGTGCGGGATGGCATGTGCAGTGTGATTACGGATGAGGACTTTGGAACCGCTTCATTTGTCTTTGAAGGTGTAAGTTATACGCTCTGTGGAAAGACAGGGACGGCACAGACCGCGGGCTTCCCA
>JANQRM010000396.1 GCA_028284565.1 Anaerolineae bacterium
GGGGAAGAAACCAGAACTCACCGTAAAGGTGATTTCACCCGCCATCGAATCGGCTTCGTTGGCGTTGCTCGTCGCCGAACTAAAGCTCAGTTCACCTGCCAAGGATTGGAAATTCGCAGTGTAGGTTGTATTGCTCACCGGAATGGTAATCATCCGATTGTTGGTAAGGACACCATCTGCCCAATCAATAAACTGCCATGCACCTCCAATGGCGGTCTGTGGATTGATGGCTTCAGCTGGCACAATCGCGCCTTCGACATCATCAATATTGGCAGGCGTTGTATATGGAATACTATTCCAAGTGAATTGCAAGCCCTGTGGCACACTGTCAATCACAATGGTTGACGTATTGGGCAATATATCTACAAAGGTCGTATCACTTAAGCCATCACTATCAGTCACAGTCAAGGTCACCCGATACCAAATATCAATCGCCTCATGAGTCTGTGTAGGAATGGTGAATGTCCCGTTGGTTACACCGGGTATCGAGGGGAAGAAAGGATGCGTATGTCCGCCATGATGATGCACAATCGACCATTCAAAGGCACTTGCTGGCAAGACACCATCTTCAGCATCTGTTCCTGTACCATCAAAAGTGAAGACTTGCCCCCCACTAAAGAATTCGCCATTGATAGGGGTGTTAATCGTCGCAACAGGCGGCGTACTGGGAATCACAGTTAAGGTTGCCTGTGTGCTTGTGGCACTGCCTGATGGATTGGTCGCCACACAGTTGAAGAGCGCACCATCGTCCGCTGGATGTTGGGCATTGTTGAGGGTGTAGCTATTGCCTGTTGCCCCCCCAATATTCGCACCATCACGTTGCCATTGAATGGTAATCGGCGCATCGCCTGTTGCTTGGCAATTAAAAGTCGCATCGCTACCTTCCGTCACCGAAGTATCAAAGGGATTAACCGTAATCGTTGGCGGGTTGCCGGGGAGTGTGTATTCAATCCGATGCAGAGACCCAAGATTGGTGGTTGGATTATAGACACTGTTGCGCGAGAGATAATAGAGTGCGCCATCGGGCGAGACCTCTAAATCCACGGAGAAGCTATCTATGCCTGTGGCAAAATTGGTAACCGCATAGGTAGTCCCATCCACTACCCGAATCCAGTTCTCACAGTGATCCGAGATGAAGAAATCGCCCACATAACTCGCGGGGAACATCGTGGTAGCAGGCAGATAAAAGTCACCCGCCATAATGGCACAATCATCCGCGCCCGGCGTACCGGGTAAATCGCCATGCAGGTAGGAATAAACGGGTTCGATATGTGTGGGATTTGGGTCACCCGGACCTTCCCAAGCTGACCAGCCGTAATTACCCCCTGCAACAACCACATTCAGTTCTTCCCAGTCGTCCGCGCCGACATCGCCCACTAATATACGACCATCGATAGGATGAATATCCATCGTAAAGGGGTTACGAATGCCAAGGGCATAAATCGCTTGATTCTGTCCTGTCGTCGAACCATAGAAGGGATTATCCGTCGGAATCGAGCCATTGGGTGCAATGCGTAAGACCTTGGCACGTAAGTTCGTCAATTGCTGTCCACTGGCAGGCATCCGATTATCTCCCACACCGATATATAACATGCCATCGGCACCAAATCCCATCCCACCCCCATGGTGCGATATAGCAAGCTGTTCATCCACCATCTCAAAGAGGATGACTTCGCTTCCCGGTTGCCAGACATTGCCATTTGCGGTTACGCGGCTGATGCGGATGCGGGGGTTGGGACTGCCGGATACTTGACTGGTCATGTAGAACAGATACATATAACCATTGGCAGAGAAGTTAGGATCAAGCACGAAGCCCACCAAGCCTAATTCCCATTGATTCACTGGATTGTTGAGATCGGCAGGTGTGATGAAGGGTTGTGCTTGCCGAACATCATTGACAAATACCCAGATATGCCCATCTTGTGAGGAGACGAATAAACGTCCATCGGGAGCAAACTTCAGGCTAGTCGGCGCAAAGATATTGTTATCCAACAAAATATCGCTGAAGTTGGGCGGCAGATTCGCTTGTGCTGAGGTCGGTAGTTCGCTGGATACTGATAAGCATAAACCAGTAAGTAATAAAGTGACCAGCGATTTCTTGAACTGGATTGCTTGAAGAAGTACGAACAAGCTGTGAACCCAACCCGGACTAACAGTAAATAGTGGACGGTATTTAGTCATTTGTCTGGCACACATTAAACTCAATTGACACAAAAAGTGTAAGTGTATATGAAAAAAGTAAAGACTCACTGCACACACGTGAGTATAACATACGCAAAATATATTTCGCAATATTATTACAAATCGCGTTACGACTTATGATATTGGCGTGATGACAAGAGTGCTTATTAAGAGCGGAGATGCCCCCAACCCGACCCAAAGCGAACATGAATGGGGGACCGTTTCTCACCTGCCTTATCTTGAGTATCGCGAAAAAATTCAATTTCCTCAACGTGAGATCTTAGAACAACTCCTTGCCGACGACCCAAGCGACTAGGCTCGGTCTTGGCGGTGAAACGGGGGAGCGGTATCCCCCCCCCATTCACCGAAAGTCTCGCTGGTCACGGCAGCCAGACATCTGCATTCAGTCTAGCAGGGTCGGCTCCACCCGTCCAACAGTTCGTCAAGCGGTAAGGAGAAGGATGTTATGACCCATATTTTTGTACTCACGAATCATAAAGGCGGGGCAAGTGAAGCCCCACCATCTCGACGGCATCCGGCACACGTGCATTGCCACGACGACTAACGCCACGTACATTCCTGCCTTGTGCGACAAGTTCACGAATGACCGCATTG
>JANQRM010000416.1 GCA_028284565.1 Anaerolineae bacterium
GAAGAAGGGCATGGCTGGCACTTTGGGCGGAGTTTGCTGGCAACCGATATTTTGCCTGTGATTATGGATGTGCCGGGGGTGGAATTTGTGCGGTCTGTGCGCCTGTATACCGTGCAGAATAATAATGGTCGCTTCTCGCAGGGGAATGAAGCCGAAGAACTGATTGTGCCAGAGGATGGGATTATTGCATCGTATGAACATCGTGTAGAACTGGATTAGGCATTAGGGTATGGATGAAATCACTGCCGAATTTGTCCTCAGTGGACCTGATTTTGCACAGGAACGCCTGACGATTCCGCGTTCTGAATTCTTCTTTGGGCGTACATCCGAAAATGACCAAACCTTGAGTCATAGTCAAATTAGCCGTCAGCATTTCCGTATCTTTTGGCAAGATGGGGGCTTCTGGGTCGAAGATGTTGGTAGTACGAATGGGACGCGAGTTAATCGTGAACGGGTCACGGCTCAAGTGCCTCAACGAATCAATCCCACGGATGTGATTCAAGCGGGTCCCTTTTCGCTGGTCTATGATCGTCTGAAACAACCAACGGATATACAACCTCAAGCCGATCTCTATGCCGATGTACCTGCACCGGGCTTGATTGAAGAAATTGCTCCACGCGCACCCCGACGGCAAGCCCCTCCAAAACTCGCACCACCCGAAATTGGTGTGCAAATTACGCCCAAGAAGCGACAATTACTCAATGGGCTAACTCCAGAACGCAGTAACTGGCTTCAATATTTACCCGGACTCTATTCTAGTCCTGATTTTGACCCCGTTCAGTTTGTGGGGCGGTTTTTGCTTGTTTTTGAGTCCATCATGAATCCGATTATTTGGACAATTGACAACTTCGACCTGTATCTTTCGGCGAAGACTGCACCCGATGATTGGATGCAGTGGATGGCATCGTGGTTTGATATGACGCTTTTCTATGAAGTACCCGTAGAACGTCGTCGGGAAATTCTGAGTCAACTGGGTTGGCTCTTCATGCGACGCGGAACCAAAACGGGTTTGGAACGCTTGCTCCGTCTCGTTTTTGACGTGCAACCAGAGATTATTGAGTCCATGACAGAAGCCTGTCACTTTACGGTGCGCCTCCCCCTCAGCCAAAGCGACCTTGACGTAGATGCGGAATTGGTTGAATATCTAATTGAATCGCAAAAACCTGCGTTCACATCGTATAGCCTAGAAATCACCTGATTTCAGTCGTTAGCAATCGTATGTCAGATATGTTTGGCAAAGTCCTTGATGGACGTTATCGTATTGAATCCCAGCTTGGTACAGGTGGGATGGGTGTGATATACCGCGCTTATGACGAAGAGCGTGAGCGTGATGTTGCCATCAAATTGATGCATGACCAATTGGCGAACCGAGGCAAGTTCCGAGAGCGTTTTTTGCGAGAAGCGCAACTCGTTTCTACGTTTGATCATTCCAATATTGTCCGTATCCTGAATTTTAATCCGGCTCCTGAACAACTGTATATTGTAATGGAACTCATCACAGGCGGGAGTTTGCGTGACCACCTGAATAAGATTCCGCCTGCTCAGCGGCGCTTGAAGTATGAGGACGCGATTCGATTGATGCGGGATATTGCACGTGCCTTGCAATATGCTCATGACCGGAACATGGTGCATCGGGATGTGAAGCCTGAGAATATCTTGCTCAAACCGCGCAATGGTAATGGTGATGGCATACGCAGTTATCAAGGGATGTTGACGGATTTTGGTTTGGCAAAGTTACTCAATGAGTTGGATGCCAAACTCTCAGAGCGCCCCATCGGTACATTTCCGTATATGGCTCCGGAACAATGTCGTGCAGACCGTATCGACCATCGCACGGATATGTATGGCTTTGGGATAGTCTTGTATGAGCTAACGGTGGGTAATCTGCCGTTTCGTCCACAGAATATCTATGAAGCTTTGCAACAGCATGAAAATGAACTCGTACCACCGCCTCATGAACGGCATGCAGATTTTCCGCCTGCTTTGGAACGCCTGATATTGCGATGCCTTGCCAAAAAGCCGGATGATCGCTATCAGCAGACGAAAGCATTGGTACGTGCGCTGAGCGAAATTGATTTATCTCAACCTGTTGTTATCATACAGCCGGATGAAGCCTTTTCCACTGCAGTCGAAGCGGGTGATACCTCTGATGAAAATTTGGCGACGAATCCGGAAGCCTCTGCGTCAGCCGTTGATGAGAACTTGGCGACGAATCCAGAAGCCTCAGTGCAGTCAGTAGATGAAAATATCGTCACCAATCCCGAAACAGCGAGTCAATCGGTAGAGATTCCTGCGATTGCTAGTCCCGTGGTTGCTGCTCCGTCGCCAAGCATTGATTCAGAAGATGTCCAGACAAATCCTGAAGCGGATGTCGCTCCGGCTGAAGTTTTGCCAGAAGTTCCGTCGTATCAGGTGATTGCCGAACCGCCTGACCGTGCCGTTCAGCCAACGCCATCACCCACTGCAACCGTTGACCAATTGCATCCGACCCAACAGGATACGATTTTGGTTCAACAAGTCGGACACGAACCGCGCGTGATTACGATTACGCAATCCAGTTTGAGTATCGGGCGCAGTCCAGAATGTGACATTATTATTGACGATCCGCACATCTCTCGCTTGCATTCCCAACTGGAGCGAACCGCTGATGGGAGTTATTGGGTGCGCGATTTGGTGACGACTAATACCTCGAAATTGGGCGGGGTGAATCTGGTGGCAGAACGCCCGACAGAGTGGACGTATGGAGAGAAGTTGCGGATGGGCGAGACAGTCTTGCAACTTCATCACGGCGCGGCGGAGCGTCTGGTTGGCAAGACGATGACACAGGAACAATTTGTCGCTAGCTTAATTGGTACGTCGCCCGATTCGTCGTATCGCTCAAGTGTGTTGAGTGCTGGGGATTTGCAACAGATCATCAAGATTGTCCTTGCACCAGCGAACACCAAAATTCGCCCCGAACAGCCTGTCACCATCAATGTCGAACTCTTCAATGCGAGTCATCATGAAGAGCAGTTGAAACTGGACATTCGTGGTGTACCGAATCGTTGGGCAACGTTAGCGGATGAACGTATTGACCTTAAGCAAGGGCAAACAGCTTCCACACAGATTGAGTTCCTTGTTCCGCGTCAATGGACGAGCCGTGTCAGCCGACACAACTATACGCTTCGGGTGCGGAGTTTGGTGCATCAACTTGAAGTGGGCAAAATCAATGGAGTGTTGCATGTCGAACCCTTTTATGAGTTTGATACCGAGTTGCGCCCGACCCGCCTTGAAAATCGGGGGACGTTGCGTTTAACCATCCATAATGTCGGCAATGTGCGGGATGAATATCTGATACATGCTCATAATCGGGAAGATGCCTTACGTTTTGATTATCCGCAACATCCTGTGCCTGTGGATGCTGGACAATCGGAAGTGGTAGACGTGCATGTAGATGTACGACCAACGGCACTCGTGCATGGGGCAAAGTGGTTTCCGATTGAATTGACAGTCACGAATAGCCATCAGCAATTGCGCTCTGTACGTGGGGAAGTGATTACCGTTCAAAATCTGCTGGTTGAACAACCTCTCACATCGCAATCTTATTATGATGATTTTCAAGGTGGTTATGCCTATACAGACAATAACCCAGCGGTGGGCGAGTTCGAGTTTCCAGTGGGGGATTCGGTTTCACCACAATCTCGCAGTCGGGGTCTGTGGCTGAATTTTTGGCTCTTGCTCTATACTGTCGGCGGGGTGCTAGCCTTCTTTGGCTTGGTGTCACAGGCGATTTCCCTCTTTACCACCCCCATGAGTCCCGTGTCCTCGTTCTTCGTGATTCTGTTGCTCGTGGTTGCCTCCATGTTTTTGCTGGTGTATGCCTTTATCTTATGGCATATCTGGCGATGGCGACGCTGGGCATTGTACGTCATGATGGGTCTGTCGTTTATCCTCTTGCCCATTGGTCCCCTGTTGACGTTGACATGGTGGTGGTTGACCCAAGATAAAGAGCGTTTCTTTCAGTAATCGTTAAGATTTGTCAACAATCGCGCCTAATTGCCTGTTGCGAGTATAATAGAGTTAGCGTGACGAAGCAGAGGATAACGCTAGATGATCGGGCAAATTGTTGGCAACTATCGGATTGATCGCCTGCTAGGGGATGGTCGGCTGGGACAAATTTACTTGGCGACCCAGCGTCCTTCGGGGCAACGCTTTTTTGTTCAGATGGTGCGCCCCAATATCTCTGCTGACCGACAATTTCAGGAACGCTTTTCTCGTGTGACTCAACTTGCTCGTACCCTTGACCATGCCAATGTTGCCCGGGTGGTCGATGCGGGGATGGCGGCGAATCAGCATTTTATCGTCACGCAATATATTCAAGGTGGGACACTCCGCAGTTACCTGAAACAACAGGGCAATCCGCTACCCTTGTCTGAGTCATCACAATACTTGCAACAAGTTGGCAGTGCGCTCAATTATGCGCATCGTCAAGGGATGGTACATCGGCATATCCGACCCGAAAATATCTTGCTACTACCATTAGCCAATGAACGTCCGCTTCGATATCGAGCCGTGATGGCGGACTTT
>JANQRM010000417.1 GCA_028284565.1 Anaerolineae bacterium
GGATCAGGTCAATTTTGATTCAGCCTATCGCGCGCATCAAGTGGGTGATAATGTGCCACTGATTGATGACCCCGATGATCCCAACCGCTTGTATGATGATGACGAATACGATTATTCGCGGTTTGGGCGTTTGATGAATGCGATTCGTCGTCCGTTTCTGAAGTTGCGCTATCGTCCAACGAGCCAGAATCCAGCAGAGAATTTGCCGCCTGACTTAGAGATTTGAGAAGGAATATCTAATGGAAAATATTGGACAGATATTAACGAGTGTGTGTGGGATTGCGTGTGTGTGTGGTGTGGTGATTGTGGCAGGGATAGGGTTTTTCGTCTTTGGATTTGGACGAGGTATCTTAAGCAATATCTTCGGCTTTATTGATGATGAAGAAGGTATTGCTCATGAAGATTTACCGAATCCAACACGGCGTAAAGGACTTCCTAGACGAGGCAATTTGCGCGCCCAACGCGATAGTCTGGATTTTGATGCGGCGGTGCAACGACATGCGGGTTCGGCACAGCAAGCCCCCAATCGACCCGATGAATTTAGTCAGATGCCTCCCCCTGACCGATTGGGACGTGGGAATCGCTTCAACGATGATAGTCCGCGTCGTGGGAAATTAGGGCGTGATAATCGCAAATTGGAGCGCGATGAAATCTATGATGATGGCGAAGATGGGTTCTTTGACTTTTGAGGAAGAGTGAACCGCCAAGTCGCAGAGAACGCCAAGTGTCCTTGCTTTCAACAAAGGATATTCATCATCTGCTTGTCAATTTCCTAGTTGATAGCTGGTCGTCAATGGCATTGCACTAATATTCAACCTTCAATCACCAATTTGGAGTGTTTCTATTTTGAATGTCAATTTGGACAAGTTGTTTAAGCCCTTCCCGACGTTTGAGACGGCGCGGTTGCATTTGCGGGAATTGCATTTGAGTGATGCGGATGCATTGTTTGCGGTCTTCAGTGATGCGGAAGCGATGACGTATTATGGTGACGATGTACCTCATCATTCCGTTGAACAGACTCGTGCCGTGATTCAAGAACTGCTGGATTATCAGGCGGGTGAGCATAGTGTTCGCTGGGCAATCACGCTGAAGGATGAGGATACCACCATCGGGACACTGGGATTCTATAAGTTCGATACAGATTCGGGTTGTTGTGAAGTGGGGTATGAACTCAATCGGGCGTATTGGCGACAAGGCATAATGACAGAAGCCTTGCGTTGTGTGTTCGATTTTATGTTTCATGAGGCTGGTTTTCGGCGAATCGAGGCGGGAACGGATGGGGATAATCCGCCTTCTCAAGGGCTGTTGAAATCACTTGGCTTTCAGCATGAGGGATGCTTTCGGCAGAAATTGTACTACAAAGGGCAATTCTGGGATGAGAACTGGTTTGGTCTGTTGAAGGACGATTATAAGTGACCAACCCATTGATGTAGTGTCTGTGCGATGGACTCGCGGAGTTGGATGCGGTCTTTGGCAGAATAGACTTGTGACCAATCCAAGGATGCGCGTGACGGGGGTCTGCCATTGTCGTTATAGTACGTGTGGAATCCGCGCCGAATGAGCTTGTAATAGGCTTCGGCGACAAAGACTGGAGCTTGGTAGGTTAAGTTCTTTCGCCCGACTCCGATGATGAAATCTGCTTCTTCTTGAAACATCCAAATGCCATAAAGCGTGAGTTGTCGATAGCCATGATAGCCTTTGCAGTGATACCACGTAATGACTCCTTGCCAGCCTTTTCCATTAAAGACTCGTGGACCATAAAATACGAAAATTGTCTCGTCGAGTGAGACGACGACATCATTCAATTGGTCGTAAGCATTAAGGGAATCGAGAATGGTTGCAATAGGCGAAACAGAGGCTGGTGCAGGTCGTCCGCGCGCTTGGATGCGTCGGAGAATCTCTTGATAACGTGCATCGTTATCGGATGGCAAGGTTATTCCTCAAGCACGTTGGTAACCACTTCGCGGAGGCGTTCCATTGTGTAGGGTTTGTTGATGTAATTGTTGACGAGTTGCATCTTGCCGACGAGTCGATTGACCTCATCGGTGTTGGCAGTGGTCACGACGACCTTAAAATTGCCCTCACCATAGAGGTCTTTGGCATGTTCGAGGACTTTCCAGCCATTGACCCCCGGCAGATTCAAATCGAGTAGGATCAAATCGGGATGGTATTCATCTAAGAAATCAATGGCTTTTTCACCGGTATCGACATGGAAATAGTCCACCCCAAGCATCTCCATATTCATCGTCGCCAATTGCGCGATTTCGGGTACATCTTCCACAATCAAAACCAATGGGACAGACATAACCCCTCCACATGCGTTTTATGCTGAACAATCGCTCTTAGTATACCGCAAGAAAACGTTTCAGCACCATTAGAAAAGCAATTTAAAAAAATTTGAACCGTTTTAGCGGGTTGTGCGTATAGGGTAGTAGACATAGACAACACAACCTCCTTATATGTCGCGCTGGTGAAACGATATGCTTCATCAGCTTTTTTGTATTAAGGAGAAAGTATGGATTGAATTGCTGATAGCTAGGATGCTGACCTATTCACCATCGTAATTGATGATATTATCCCATTCGTCCGCACTGGAGCGAGAAACCACCGCAACAACGGGTTCGGTGTCGCTCATATTATAGACTT
>JANQRM010000418.1 GCA_028284565.1 Anaerolineae bacterium
ACAAGCGTATCGCCTGCGCTCAGAACCATCTCCGCTTCATCAACAATAAGTTCAGGCCACAAACCCACAAAACGGCCCTGTACATCCAGTAATTGTAAGCTCTTATCATCTTCGCGATAAAGAATAGGCCGGTCGTGACCAGCACGAACGTAACGCATATGCTTCGTTTGCTGGTCAATCACCGCGTAAAAAATGGTGACAAACATATCTGCTGTCGAAACTTCCATAACATTCTGATGCAAACGATGCAGGGTCTCCGAGGGGGAAAGTGACTCGCGGATTTCGCGTGATAATAACGCGCGCACAATCGCCATGAAAAAGGCGGCTGACCAGCTTTTACCAGAAACATCGGCCACGACGACACCGTAGTTACGGTCATCCAACTCATAAACATCGTAAAAATCGCCACCAACTTCACGTGCAGAACGGGCAAAAAAGCCAAATTCTAAGCCCTCAGCAGTTGGAAACTCTGTCGGGAGAATCGATTCTTGGACGTGAGATGCAATTTCCAACTCACTATTGATTCTCTCTTGCAAGAGTAGTTCCGCTTGGGCATCTTTAAGGTCACTTAACGCTTGGGCTAATTCCTGATTTTTTAACTCCAATTCTGCAATCGCCAACTGATCGGTTGAACGGAGATTATCTGTAATGCCCTTTAGCAGGGTAAGTGCCACCGATGGGTTCCGGCGCAGAATAAGCTCAAAAACCTCTTTAGATATTTCAATGAGCCAGCAATCGGTCATCGTGGTAACGGTTGCTGCACGGGGTGACTCTTCCAACAAAGCACTTTCGCCAAAAAATTCACCGTCCCGCATGACGCCTACCATACGTTCACTGTCGTCATTAATCCCCTGGGTAATCGCCACAGTCCCGCTTTCAATTACATAGAAGGTGTCTTCCTCTTTCCCTTCTTCGCAAATAATTGTCTCGCTGGGATATTTGCGCCGAATGGTGACGCTATCGAGTTCATTGATATCGTCTTCGGATAGGCTCACAAACACACGCCGCAACGTTACAGTTGATTCACTCACAGCAACTTTAACCTTTAGCAATTGGATAATTGGTCGTACAGAGGAAACGGATGAAAGGCAGACAAAAGATTATCATATGCTCGAAAAACGATTGTCTGACCTTTATCTGATTCCCATCTCAGGTCTAAGAATCAAAATGCCTATTCTTATAGATTTTTATTCTATAGAATAGGCACGATTACGCAATTTCAATTGGGGGAAAATCTATATCGAACGATCCGCTTACATTAGGATGTGGTTACGTCCTTCGGCAATTAGAGCCAGGTTTTCTTCTCGGATGGTCGTCAGACCACGTTCTTGACAACCATACAGAACCTCGGTCACCTTCGTGACCAAATCATCTGGAGATACAGGCTTAATCAAATAATCAACAACCATAGGACCACATCCAAATCCGCGATCAATTTCTCTTGTTAAGCCCTTGGCACTGAGAAAAACAACAGGTACATTCTCATTCTGTTGCGCAATTAGTCGGGCAGTGTCATAGCCACTCATCATCGGCATCCGCACATCCAAAATTGCGAGATCAACTTGTTCCTCACGGATAATTTGTACGGCTTGACTCCCATTGTTCGCTTCATACACCGTGAAGTCATGCTGACGTAAGATAAAAGAAAATAATTCTCGACAATCTCGGTCATCTTCTGCATACAAAACAGTTGGCATCGGTTAAATCCTTTCACAATTTGCAGGCATTTACGCAAATAGCCAAGTTAAACTGCCAATACTATTTTAGGGTAAAAGCCGATTAATGTGGAAAAGCCAAAGCTGTCATCATCGGCTACAGCCCACCCGCATCGGGCTAACATGAAATGCAATTTCGGGGCGCAAAATTTAAGAGAGAGACCTGATAAAGTTCACACAACAGTTTCTCTTGCCTACAGTCATCTATCGTCTGACTTTAATCTGCTTCTTCATAACTATGTACATTTGAGGCGATTTTCTTGATGGTTAGGGAGGATACTCAAATGTTAACACGTTCACCATTGTACTTGTTTCGGCAATAATTAGCAATACCCTATCTTGTCAACCCCATCTCCGCACTATTGGTCGACACACAACCTAACCTGCCGTAAAGTACAACAAAATCGTTATGTTAGGTAACCTCAGTATAGCACGATTGGACTTGATGATCAATCCTGGCCCAATTTTGCCTCAACAAAAACCAACGTCGTCTCCCAGCGCACAGTCTGATCTTGAAGTTGACGCTCAAACAAGGTATGTACGCTAGCAATCTCATCACCAGATAGATGTTGTTGGAGATGTTGGACATAGGTGGGACGCTGGCCCGAAGTGGCTGGGGTAAACCATCGTTGAATTTGGGCGGCACTC
>JANQRM010000421.1 GCA_028284565.1 Anaerolineae bacterium
TTCCACATTTGATAATCTGCAATTGCTCTGTGCTGACTGCAACCGACTGAAAGGCAAGCTGGTGTTTGATTGCCGATAAAGACATCAGATGATTACCCCTTTATTTTGGCGGTGCTAACTTTCCATCATGAGGAACGAAGCGAAAAAGTGTGACGCATTTTTTATCCACTTTGGTTTGAATTGGGTATGTGGAATGTTGGTTTTGATTTTTACCGTCGTGCGGACTATATATGTTTTCGACGGTTGGTAGGGGGCTTCCCGTCGTGGCGACGGATAAGGTTGGCATTGGGTTAGAAAAGCATTTCAGCACATCAGCGAACAGCATGTCAGCCTTGCGCGAGTCGAAGTGGTGATGGGTGTTTGAGAGCATTCCACATCCCTGTGCAAAACATGCGTTCTAATCATTGTATCACAAAACATCTCTGGAGTGGGATGCAAATGGCGATGCATATGGCTATGCATCTGCATCGCGGAGATTTCAGAGGTCAGATATTAGACATCAGATTATAACATCAAACATAATGACCCTATGAAAACCGTTAAAAACCAATAATATACAAATAAGAAATTTTGTTCGGTATCAAGGGTTCGACACATGGAACACCAAGTATCCTTTGGCGAAATGCTTCAAATCCTTCCAGCTATCTTTGGCGAAAAATGGCTTGAAAAGGGTTATGAAGAAATCACTAAAACTCATTCACTTTATAACAAGCATGGAAAATTCAATTCTGAATTCTTGTATACAAATTTACATCCAGTTCAAGAATGGTATGGTGCTGTAACAAAAGAAGAATTGGATACAGGGCAAATACCCGCTAATCGAGCCTACCGTTCACTGATTAAGCTCGCTGCTAATTTACAAGTTATACAAAAATGCGAGAACTGGGAAATGTTGATTCCTAGATTAAAGAATATAGATGAATATTATGCTACAGAGTTCGAGGTCGATGTCGCAGTATCATACGCAAATAAAGGCTATTCTGTAGAGTTTATTAATCCCCATATTGAAGGGAAAACGGCAGACCTTAAAGTATCTCTTCCAAATAATATTGAGTTCTATGTTGAATGCAAAAGATATGAAATTATGACTAATAAGAAGAAAAAAGAACACAAATTATGGTCACAATTGGAACAGAGGATAATTAATTACACAAAGAACAATAAAAAGAACTTTTATATCCATATCGAGACACTTAAGAATCTGACCCATGAAGACCTAAATTTGTTGTTTGAGTTTATTTTTGACAGAATCAATCTCCTAGATTCCGAATATCCACATTCCTCTCCTGCTTACATTTTCAATATCGACCATAAAGGTAATCAATATCATATTTATCTTGCAAAGTTACAACAAGCAGATCATGAGATAAGAGCCAATGAGTTTCTTATAGAAGGATTTGCAACACCATCTAAAGTAAAACTCTTAGCAGAGATTTATCGAGATAAGAATGGGGTGATGATTTATCGAAATCCTTTACTTTTAAGCTATAAAAACTGGCAAGAAGAAAATCTACCGCCACGAATTAGAGATCAGTTTAAGCGTGCCGTAAAACAACTACCCCATGATTCCATTGGCATAATTTGGATACGTATCCCAGATAACTCTTTAATTCAAGAGAAATTTATCGAACAACATGAAGCAATATACTCTCTGTTAAAGAAAAAAATGTCTGGAAAATACAATCGGCGAATAAATTATGTAATTATCCAAACCTATAGATATGAAAACAAGGAAGAGAATGGAATTTCTGGATTGTCAGCTGAATCCGTCAAAATGATAGTTGAGCATTGCAATCCGCGACATAAAATCTGAGAAGAATAAGAGTTTCTCCTCTATAAAAAGCCGTTGTTCGTCGGATTTTGCGTAATAAATTGTCATGTTTTTGTATAGAACAACCGAAATCCGTAGGCAAGGGGGCGACAATTTGTTATGATGTGAGAAACTAACTTTTACATTTTTCGGAAATTGTGATGGTTACACAACAAAACCCCAGCACTCAGGAAGCCTCCCCTGATATTTATGATTTGTGCCTCTCCATCGCCAATCAGTGGCAAGCTGGCGACCTCCCCTTTGAACAAGCAATTGATAATCTCAAGCAACTGTCCGTTCAGGTGGAGCAAACGTCGCATATGGCAAATCGGGGACGGGTAGAGCATACACTCGGTTATCTGCATCATTATCGGGGCAATCTCAACATCAGCATTGCGCATTTAGACCGTGCCTATCGTTATTACTCGCGGGCGAATGACCCCCTGAATATGGCAAAGATGGACTTGAATCAGGGGGAAAATTATCGCAACAAAGGTGAACTGAGACGAGCGCGCCAACTCTATCGGGCTTGCTACGATACAGCGAAATCCCTCGATAACTTGCAATTGATGGCAATGGCAATGACGAATGAGGGCTTGGTGCTGATAAACATGAATGATTTTGTGAATGCCCGTAAAGCCTTCAACAAAGCCTACCAATTGACGGAACGCTGGACGGAGCAATTTGAAATCCGTGCGTCCTTGCGCTGTGAGATTTTGCAAGGGATTGCGACCCTCGATTTGCGGGATGGCGATTTGGATGGGGCATGGGAAGCGGCGAACATTGCCCTAGAGGAAGCCGAACAGGGTAATCAACGAGTGCAGATGGGTTATGCCTATCGCATTTTGGGAGATGTCATCACGGCGTTGGGCGAACCTCCGATGGGGACGCTCTCTGACAATCCGGATGCGTATTATCGTCAGAGCATTCGGGTCTTCCAGCAGATGGAAGTCGAAGGTGAAGTGGCACGGACCTACTTTGCACAGGCGAAGAGTTATATCAAGCGGGGCAAGACTCGGCTGGCGGCGAAGACTCTGCAAGCGGCGATGCACCTGTTTACGCAGTTGGGCATGACAAATGACGCGACTCAGGTCGCCGAAACGCAGTTGGCAATTACTCGATAGACGATAAAATAAAATCTGACAATCATGTTGTAGGGGCGTACAGCTGTACGCCCTTACCGGTTATTCGAGAAGGTGTGTGTATGCGCGCGATGAAGCTGTGCGGTGTGAAAGATATTCAACTGCTCGATATTCCCGAACCGCCTCCCATCCACGCCCATGAGATTCGGTTGGGTGTGAAAGCCGTCGGATTGTGTGGCTCCGATTTGCATATGTACGAATCGGGACGGACAGGCGCGGTGGCGATGCCCCTCACGCTGGGACATGAGTTTATGGGCGAAGTCCTGCTAGTGGGAGATACAGCGCGAGATGGCAACGGTAATCCGCTACAAGTCGGGCAACGAGTGGCAGTCGAACCGAACACCCCCTGCTATCACTGCGAACAATGCGAAATCGGCAATCCGAATCTGTGCGTGAATCACACTTTCATCGGTTATGCTCCAACAGAAGGCGCGATGCTGGAGCAACTGAATGTTCCGGCGCGCAGTTGCTTCCCCCTGCCAGATAGCATCAGCGATGGTGGTGGCGCATTACTCGAAACACTCGGAGTCGCCATTCACACTCTCGACCTTGCAAAAATCAAGGTGGCGAACAGTGTAGCGGTCATTGGCTGTGGTCCCGTGGGATTGCTTATCTTACGGTTGGCGAAATTAGCGGGTGCGAGTCCGCTGTATGCCTTCGACAAATTTGCATGGCGGGTGGAGAAGGCGCGCGAATGGGGTGCGGATGAGGCATGGCAAGTTCCTGATACAGACTCGATACAAGCTATCCATGACGCAACGAATGGGCGGGGAGTCGATGTGGTGATTGAGGCGGCATGGGCAGACGAGAGCGTCCAACAAGCGACGGAGATGTGTCGTCCTGGGGGACGGGTGGTGATTACGGGCATTTCCACGACAGGCGAGATGCAAATGAATCAAAGTCCGGCACGACAAAAAGGGCTGACGCTGAAGTTTGTCCGTCGGATGAAACACACCTATCCGCGCGCCATTCACCTCGTTGAG
>JANQRM010000451.1 GCA_028284565.1 Anaerolineae bacterium
TGGGAACCAAAAATATTGCGTATTTAATTAGTTGGGGTTCCTATGACTACTTTGTTGAACTCTACATCCAAACACTCAATCGTGTGGGTAGTATTGACGCGGTGACAGGTGCAGAAATGCGCGAAACCATTCTCGACCTCGATTATGAACCACTCGGTGGTCTCTGGCGTGTCGCTTATGATGAGGGTTTCCGTGATACCACCCAAAATCGGATCGCCGTTCTCAAATTCCTGAGTGCTGATGGTGCTGGAGTTGCCACATCTGCGGATGATGCCTTTACCGTTGAAACGGATACGGGTCCGCTCTTTATCCCTATCGTTGTCCCATTGACGGAATTTGAAGAAGTCCCGAATGTCCGTCCGGGTTCGGAATAAGTCGCACAATTGCAAAATAGTATCGTTTGTAGGGGCGGACCGAGTCCGCCCTTATGACAAATAACGAATGAGAAACCATGCAAACCACTCAAGCTCCCGAAAAACCCAAACACTCGACCACACGCACGCTAACACTCAATAACATCGAAGTCGTCTATAACAGCGTGATTCTCGTCTTGCGCGGAGTCTCGCTTAAGGTCGAACCCGGTCAGGTCGTTGCCCTGCTCGGTCCCAATGGCGCGGGGAAATCGACCACATTGAAAGCCATCAGTGGCTTGCTGACGAGTGAATTAGGCGAAGTGACACGCGGGAGCATCGAATGGGGTGAGGAGCGCGTGGATAACGACACAGCAGAGAACATCGTCCGCAAAGGACTAATTCAAGTCATTGAAGGACGACCCCTCTTCCAACATCTCACGGTTGAAGAAAATCTACGAGTCGGTGGCATGACTTATGAAAGTGGGAGTCAGATTAAGCACGACTTGGAACGAGTGTATGAATACTTCCCGCGCTTGAGAGACCTCAAAGACCGCACAAGTGGCTATCTCTCTGGTGGTGAAGGACAGATGTTAGTGATTGGGCGCGCGCTGATGGGACATCCCAAACTGATGATGCTGGATGAACCCTCACTTGGTCTTGCGCCGATGCTCGTGGAAGAGATTTTTGAAATCGTGCGTACCATTAATGAGCAAGAAGGCGTGTCCGTCCTCTTGGTGGAACAGAATGCCCGTGTCGCGCTCGAACTCGCCGATTATGGTTATGTCATGGAAAATGGACGCATTGTATTAGACGGACCCGGCGCGCAACTCCGTGAAAATGAAGATATAAAAGAATTTTATTTGGGATTAAATCAGGCTGGTACGCGCAAGAGTTACCGCGATGTCAAGCATTACCGTCGGCGCAAACGCTGGCTGGGGTAAGTAGAGGTCAGATATTAGATTTCAGACATCAGATTTTTAGCATCTCAGCAATTCAGCGACCCAGCTTGTCAGCAAAACTAGTGTGTTCATCATTCATTTACTTGTTCTTTTCAATCAATTTTCTCTTGGCGTTCTTTGTGACTTGGCGGTTTATATTTTCTTTACATTATAGGAGCTTGCTATGCCCTCACGCGATGACCGTATCCGCGACCTTGTTACCCATGCCTACGCCCATGCACCCTCCATCAAAAAGATGCTCGATGATGCGGGTATATCTCCCGATGGCATCCAAACTGCGTCCGACTTGAGTAAAATTCCTGTCCTAAGCAAAGACGAGCTGGTGGAGATTCACCAGCAGAATCCGCCTTTCGGAGGCTTCCTAACCGTTGACCCCAATACCCTGCCACGCATCTACATCTCACCGGGACCGATTTATGACCCCCAACCCCCACCCGACAATCCCGAAGCCTTCCTTGCGCCGTTCAAATACATCGGACTGGGTTCAGGAGACCGTGTACTCAATACCTTTGCTTATCATTTGACCCCAGCGGGCTTGTTATTAGATGAAGCGATTCGAGGCTGTGGCGCAACTGTCCTGCCAACGGGACCGGGTAATACGGAACTGCAAATCATGATGATGACGGCACTCAACGCCACCGGATTTGTGGGGCAACCGAGCTACCTGATGACCATCCTCGACAAGTGCGAAGAGATGGGGATGTCGCCAGAGCATGTGCCGATTAAGAAAGCCGCCTTCTCTGCTGAACCCTATACCCCATCGCAACAAGCGCGCTTCGAGGGCGAATATGGCATGAAAACCACCTCCGTCTATGGCACAGCCGATTTAGGCTTTTTGGGCTATACGCAAGCAGGGGTGCAAGGCTTCTGTCTCATCGACACCATCTACATGCAAATCTGTGACCCCCAAACAGGCGAAGAAGTTCCTCTCGGCGAACAGGGTGAAATCGTCGTGACCACGATGAATAAAGCCTATCCCCTGATTCGCTTTGGTACAGGCGACTTGGGCGCACTCGCTCCCGAACCGCAATGTGAAGGACAACAATTGCTGGGACTCTATGGACGGAGTGGTGGCGCAATTAAGGTGCGGGGCATGTTCTTGCATCCCAACCAACTGCAAGCGGCGGTGATGCAATTCCCACAGATTAAGGATATTCAAGTCGTCATCACCCGACCCGAAAACACGGATGTTGTGACCTTCAATGTGCTACTGAACGAGGGCGAATCGGGCGACGGGGTTCCTGACCAACTCAAGCAATTGGCACAGCAAGCGGTGCGCCTGCGGATTGATGAAGTCGTCTTTGTCGATAGCATCGACTCTGGCGCACGCAAAATCGTCGATCAACGCGATTGGGAATAATTTGAGTAGTCGATGGAGAAGCCAAAGCGGGAAAAATCGAAACGACGACTCGAAAGGAAAATTCGCCCCAGAAATATTGCCCTATTTGTGTTAATCGTTATCAGCATAGTATTTTGTGCAGTGCTTGTCTTCGATTTCATAAGAATTGAATTTCTTAAGGGTGCAATTAATTGTGCATTAGGTGGTTGTTTCAATGGTCTTGGTACTGAAGTAGCACCTCCATAACTAAATATCTGATTTAACTATTCCATCATTGTGAGGGTTTGTGTCAAAAGCCATCTTTTTCAATATTCCATCGTCGGGGCATGTCAACCCGACCATTCCTATCATGGAACTGCTCAGCCAAACGGATATCGACTTGCTCTATGTTAATACAGCAGATTTACGCGACAAGATTGAGGCAACAGGGGTTCGCTTTGCACCCTATCCCGATAACCTGACCCACTTTCATACCTTCTTCGCCAATCCGCCTATCGACAATTTCTCATCGAATGCGTTGCAACTCGTCCGTTTTGCCCGTGAACTCTTGCCTTTGGCCCTCCATCTTATTAAGCAGGAACAACCCGATTTCATCTTTCACGATTCACTAGCGGGATGGGGCAAGTTGGCAGGTCGTATTACGGGAATGCCGACTTTGGGTTTCATCACCACGTTCATTTTGGACAATAAAACCGCATCGTCTGTCATCCCTCTACGAACCAAACTTATGTTCATTCCACAGTTGATTGGTGTTCTGCCGTCCTATCTCAGGGAAGCATGGACGATACGCCGTACTTATCAAGCAATGCCCCTGTCATTGTTGGAAGCACTCATGGCATTGGGCGATGAAAATATCGTCTTCACCTCGCAGGCATTCCAACCCAACGGCGACCAATATCACTCTATCGCCCACTTCGTTGGACCCGCAATAGGCAAACGCATCGATGACAGCGACTTCCCCTTTGATGCCTTATGTGATGATGTGCCAAAGGTCTATATTTCACTGGGAACGATTGCCAAGAACAATGAATTTTTGCGTCGGTGTTTTACAGCATTTGGGGATATGAACGCGCAGTTTATCTTAAGCGCAGGCAAGCAAACCAACCTCGCCCAACTTGGCGACATCCCTGACAATTTCATCGTGCGGAATTTCGTCCCCCAATTGGCGATTTTGGAACGGGTTGATGCTTTTATCACACACGGTGGGATGAACAGTGTCCATGAGGGTTTGCTCTATGGTGTGCCATTGGTCGTCGTGCCACAACAAGCGGAACAAGCCATGGTCGCTTCACAAGTCGTCAATACAGGCGCAGGCATTGGCTTACAGATGCAACCCCCCTTTGGCGATGTCACGGCTGAACAACTGCGAATTGCCTTAGAAACAGTGCTTGCTAATGACACCTATGCCCAACATGCGAAGCAGGTCGGGGATGGCTTTCGTAAGGCAGGTGGCGCACCCCGCATCATAGAATTAGTTCAACAATTTGCTAATAAAATATAACCATTCATCCCATCACAAATTGTATATCACACAAAACAAGCGACGCTGTAGGGGCGAACCTGTGTGTTCGCCCGCTTAAATATACAAATCATCATTCAACCAGTTTTCAGGATTCAACAAGATATATTGTCGTATTCGATTTAAGGCTTCCTCGCTACGAATGATGTGGTCATAAAAACTGCGTTGCCAAAGCCGTTGTTCATATCGTTGCCAACCCGATTCTTTGACCCCGTGAATATAGGCATTTGTCGTCATTGTCTTAAACCATTGGATAATATTCGATAGCGATTTTGCCACCATCTTAGGATTATCATCAAGAAAAATAATCGCATGAATATGATTGGGCATAATGATATATTCATCTAAAACGACAGTTTGATATTTGTTTTGAATCTCTCGCCACCAATAGTCAATCATTCGTCCCACATCATTAAGTTGCAACTTGCCATCAATTATTGAACCAAAGTAGCACATTTTCTGGTGAACACAGAGTGTTACGAAGTATCCACCCGATTGGGAATAGTCATAGTCTTGCAGACGTAATATTTTTCGTTGAAGGTGTTTTTTATCCGTCATTGCGCTTTGTTGGCAGACACATTGGTCTGCCACTACAACTGTAATATCTGATTGGATTATCGCTTATTTTGAAATAGTTATTATCCATATAGGATGTTATGTACTTCTATGAAAAATAGTCATGCAACAGAATGACAGTACTAAATACGATTGCGGAAAGTAGAAGATTCAATGCTATCTTAAGTAAGGGATGACCTTCATACATAAAATTCAAATAGCGTTCAAGAAGGTCTATCAGCCAATTAATAACTCTCGTCATCGCATTTGCCTAAGGGTATGCACTGCTCAGTTTAGCATATCATTGAATTCATTTAGGTGTCCGCAACTTTCGGAGTGTATTGCACCTGCCACTCCCTCTATACTAGATAAGCTACAACATTTTAATTTGAAAGCAATCACATGAGCGCATGGGCAAAATTCTGGGCATTGGGGCTGATTTGGGGGTCTTCCTATCTATTTATCCGCATAGCTGTAGAGGCGATGCACCCCTTCTTTGTTGTGTTCATCCGTGTCGGAATCGCCGCTGTGGGTCTCTTTTTGGTGAGCATGGTACTTCGCAAGCGCATCCCCACCGATTGGAAGACTCTGGGCGCACTCATCATCATCGGCATTGGCAATGTCGTCATGCCCTACAACCTCATTACGTGGGGTGAGCAGACCGTCGATAGTGGCATTACGGCTGTCCTCCAAGCGACAACGGCTCTGTTTGCGCTGGTGGTTGCTCATTTTGCTTTTCAAGATGAACGCATCAATCGTCGGAAAGTGGCGGGCTTGCTGATTGGCTTTGTGGGGATTGTCATCCTTGCGAGTCGCAGTTGGGCAGACGGCACGATTGAAGAGAGTAGTTTTCTGGGACAGATGGCGATTGTTCTTTCCTCATTGTTTTATGCCATCTTCACCTCCTATAGTCGAAAGCTCATTCAACAAGATTTAGAACCCATCGTCTTAGCAGCGTTTACGATGCTCGTGGCAACGGTGGTAGAAGGTTTTCTCATCTGGGGCTTGCCCGATGTCCCCAATGTCTTGCCAGCAGGTGTAGCATTCGATGGCTTAATGGCAGTGTTAATATTAGGCGTATTCAATACCTTCCTTGCCTATATCCTGTTTTATGACATCGTTAAAGACTTGGGGGCGGCACGGGCAGGCATGGTGACCTATGTCTTACCACCTGTGGGGCTGTTTCTGGGAGTTGTCTTCTTGAATGAAGTCCTCGACTTGCAGATTATTCTTGGTTCGTTACTGATTTTCTCTGGGATTGGAATCGCCAATCTGCCTAAGTTCCGTCGGCAGAAGGTGTCGCCAGTTGCGGTTGGTGCAGGAGATTAAAACAGTAGAGGCGTAGTATTGCGGTGTCTACGCGCAACAGCTGTACGCCCTTACTATTTTTATACTGAGTACCGACAATTTACGGTGTGACATCCACAATCTGCAAGGTAAACGGCTCGTCGAGTGAGGTATTCTTTACGCCCACTTCAAGGATGAGTTGAATCGGTTGACCCCCCACATCCAAATCTTCGAGTGCCGAATTGAGATTGTCTGCGCTAATGTCATCATTTTCACCGAGTTGATTTTGTCCGGTGGCGTCATAGATTCGCAGGATGGTATCCACCCGTTCATTCGCACCTGTCAAGAAGATGCTGACGACACGGTTGGCTGGCAGAGTCACTTCATAGCGGACCCGTTGCCCTTCTGTAATGATGCCGTTAGCGGATATTTCTTGCGTACCCAAGCCGAGTGCCAATTGACCGCCATCCATCAATTCACCCAAAATCGCTTGGTCAAGATATTGCACACCCGCACTCAGGATTACATCTTCGGTTGAGAGAACCGTACTCAAAGTCCGCGGGACGGTAAAGGTCGGTGCGACACCCTTGCCTTCGATATGGATGTTCATATCGGGGTCGAGCAAGCGCACGACAGTGAAACGAATACGTAAATCCTCTGGCATGAAGAAGTCATTCACACCACCCCCCAAGCCACCAGTGGGATAGAAGCCGACGACACCGGCGCGGTCTGCAATCGTCATGTCATAGGTGAAGAATTCACAGGCACTGAAACATCCCGGTGCAATCAAGACCGCGACTTCGCCATCATAGCGCAGTTCTTCGGGGGGGAGGATATATTTGTCTTCGCCACGTGGGTCAAAGTAGAATTCACCCAAATCCTCGTTATAACTGCCACCGAAACCCAGTGTATGCGGTTCTTGGAAGAAATACGCCGCCATTTGGTCCGCAAGGAAGCCACTGCCACCGCCATTGCTCCGCATGTCGATGATCAAACCGGGAACTTCATTCGCGTTCATGAACTCAATCATACGTTCCCACAACTGCACCGTCAGATATTCATTGTCGCTGAAGCTGTAGATTTTAACATAGCCATAACCACTCGGAAGGACATCATATTCCAAAGGTAATTCTGTGCCATCCGATGGCGGGAAGAAGGAAGAGAATGACCAACTTTGACGCTCTGCAATCACTTCCATTTCTGCCGTGACAGGTTCAGATGAATCCGGATTGATATAGGTCACGCTGATAATCGAGCCAAGCGGTGCGCGGGACATATAGCGCAATTGTTGCAAACGTCGTGCATGGGGTGACCCAAAGGCTTGATGCGCCCAGACGAAGGTTTCCTCTGCGACTTCGTCCACAGGTCGCCCATTCCATTCGATGACTTCTGCGCCCAGTTGAATCCCTGCTTGTTCAGCAGGACTGCCTTCTAGCAAGAAGTTCACTACTACCCGTCCATCATCCAAATCGGCTAGGGCAATGCCGAGACCGCCATCTGTATCATTGCGGAAGTCCTCAATCAGCAAGCCAAGTGGCATCGACACATGCCCATCAGGAATCTCCCAGAGGAAGTCACGCATGGCACGGGCATAGAGGACTTCATCCCCTGTCAGTTCTGCCGCTTCAAAACGTGGGCGATAACGAGCGTGCATATCATCCCAATCGAGGTTGTAGTATTCCGTGTAGGCATATTCCTTGCGGAAGAGGTCAACCATTTCATCAAAGGCATCCGAATAGGACAAATCAGAGAAGTCATTGACTGCCGCGCCTTCGGGTTCAAACAGATCTAGAGTCTGCTCTTTGGAACGGTCAAACGTGAAGGGTTCGACATCCAAATCGACCACGCTCCAACCTTGCGGGATGGTCACGATGGGGTCATCTTCGGTGAAGAGCAAGCCATCATCACCAAAGCCAGAGGGGAAACCTTGCCCTTCTTCTGGTGCAAAGATGACAAACTTACCACCGACGATTTCGAGACGAGTTTCCACTTCTTCACTCCCGCGTGTGGATGCATAGGCGGTTGACCATCCACCACCAAACAAATCGCGCTCTTCAAGGACAGGCGGACCAAATTTGTTCGTCCAATAGGCAACTGAGAAGACCATCACACCGACATCCTCTTGTCCATCATTGTCGACATCGCGCAAGCCCCCTTGTGGTTGGGAAGGCAAGGCAAGACTATATGAAAAGGGAGAGGTGAAAAAGTCTGACGTAATTTGACCCAGCACCTGCGATTCCGGTGGGAAGACATAAAACTCATTGCGGTCTATAAAGCCCGTTTGATCTTCGAGAATGATGACGGGTTGCGCAACTCCGGTCGTAAAGAGTGGGTTCGTGTAGGTCAATTCACCCGTAATGAGAACCGGACCACCTTCATCATTGATGACATTCGCCGTGACAGTGCCATCCGTCACTGCAACCGTCGGGTTATCGTCGGGTGCATCGTTCTCTTCTTCGCCAATACCGACAACAACGAGTGAACTCAAGATGAAAAGGATCATCACCCAGAGAAGAAACTTTTTATGAGACATAGAGAGGCTCCAAATCATATGGACTTGCAACTAGCATTATAACGTCAGAAACAGCACTGTTGGTTTGAGATTGGTACTAGAGCCAGTCGCATGGACAGATGAGGCAGTATACACATTGAATCTTAATGGCAGATTATCGTGAGATGGGCAAACCCAGTAATCTGCAAATTGAATCACTCAACTATGCCCATATGAGGGGTGTTTTTTGTCAAATTATTTCACTTAATGAGAGATATGATTCTGCAATCGGCTCACGCTATTGAACCTACAAGTCAATATCAGGTAGTCAGAAGTGGTTGCAATTCTTTCGCCCAGCGACGAATCTCATTCCAATCCCGATGATCGCCCTCTTCCCACATACCCAATGCAATGCTGGCACGGAACATCAGCCAGTCACGAAACGATGGCACTTTATCCCCATCAAGTACACCAGCAAAAAGCCCCTCGTGGATGGGCTGTACGAGATTACGAACCGGTTGCAACCATGTTGCTATCTCATCTCGATATTTGCCATCACTGATTGTCATTGCCATACAGACGAGAAAGGCGACAAAGGGTTTCTGTGATAAGGCATCTTGATGCGTTTCCACAAATGACATCGCTTCTGGAAGCCACTGTTGCCCTTGAATTGCACTTCCTGCCACAATTGCCTGATAAGGAGTCAAGTCTTGGACCTCCGCCATCGGACTCACATCCACGTCAGCTCCACCTTCCGCGAGTGTCTGTCCAATTGCTTCTGCAACACCTGCTGTTGAACCGCCTTTGCTAGCATAAGTCACAAGAATTTTGTTCGACATCATGTATTCACAGACCCAAGGTTTCCGACCTTGCTATTCATTTTCGATTCACTCTAACATACCTGCCTAAGTACCTTCGAGTGCCGAACATCATCTCTTTGCTTGTCGTTTGTAATTTATTTTTCATTGATTTTTTCACTCAATAGGAAGTAAGAGAGACTCTATCACGCTTATCTTGAAAATTGAATCACCCCACGTTGTCCATTCGTGCGCCATGTGGGGTCGATTTTGTCGAGTTGATCATCCAAAAAGGTGGGCAATCCCACAATGGGGTCACTCTTGAGCGTCCGCAAATTGACGAGGGGATAAGGGAAATAGTCCATCACATCGGCATAAGCTGTTGTCGGATTCCAGAGGGCATCATCCACCCAGCGTCGATAATTCGCATCACCCTTCACAATCACCAACTGAGCATCCCCAAATAAACGATTGATCGTCTCCGATGAAAACTGACGAGTCAGCCAGCCACTATTCCAATGTAAGGATTTGACCCATTTTAACCGACTTGTTTCATAATGGGCTTTCAAGCGTTGTCCAAGCGATTCGATAGTTCCACCCTGTTCAATCATCGCATCAACAAGCATCCACACGTCATCAACAATCGCATCACTGACAAAGGTCGGATGATGCTTCACATGGAGATGGACTTCCGTCCCTTCATGCGCGAGGATGGTATCCAGCAAGACCAAATCCATCGCCAATTCCGTTCCCGTATTATCCACTACGAGATGATAGGTTCCCACCTTTAGCCTGTCTGAATCCGAGAAGATATGCTCCATAATCAAATCACTATCATCAACAAGCAAATCCTCATCGGAGACATTTGACGCACCCCGTTCTAAGGAGGCGGCATAACTCAAATCAATCCGATTGCCCCATAAGGCTAAACGCAAGCCCGATTGAATTTGCTCGCGTGGTGAGGCATCCATTGACGTTGCTTCCTGCATCAACTCCCACAAAGCATCGCTTGCTAATTCGGCTTTCTTTTTGGGTAGGAAGGGGTCGCGCCCTGACTCATAGTAATCCACCGCCTGCATTATTTGGCAATAAAAATAGGTCTCGGCAAAGAACCATTCAACATTGTGCCATGTTAATGGCTCGAATAGTCGCGCTTGCTCGGCATAGGCTTGATCCCACTCTGCGAATTTGACAGTATGGGCAAACTCAGGATTCAGCTGGTGAGGAATAGGTTCGCCGTTTTGTACGGAATCGTGAAGTGAATCGAGGGCTTGCTGAATCGAATCGGGATAGTCGGGATTCATTGCCTGCACCTCACGCAATATCGCAGGCACACGGACACGCATTGTATGGTTGGCAAAGACGTTGCTATCTACTCGGATGGGATTGGTTCGATAAGCAAGGGGCATGGGATGTTTCTCTTTATGTTGGTAACAACTGCTATCATAAAAAGCTTTATTCAATGACTAACTATTTGATGTTAGGCACAATTATAATGGCATTACAAATTTTATGAACAAATTATGTTATACTAAGTGTATAGTAAATATTCGTGGAGATCATCCATGGATGGAATAAATCTACCCTTAAGTCTTGACTGGTTTGATGGTGCTGTCATTGCCGTGGTCACTGTTACGGTAGCACATCTTATCGTAAATATTGCAAATGAAAATACAACTGAAGACAGAGGATTTAATTTCATTTTTGGAACTATTGTACTTGCAGTTGTCATCATATTGATAAAATACAATGGAATAGGTATTGCTCTGTACGCATATGGGCTTAGTACTGAAGATGAAAGTGGATGTAAAGAAGCTATTCACCATTATGAAGCATCATTACATTGGAATCCAAAAATTGCAGCTGCTCGGGTAGCGATAATCCGTTGCAATAGTTCTCTCGACAAACCAGAAGATAGTTTGACAATTCTTGAACCTCTTGAGGATTTATTTGAAGAAAGTCCCGTGTATTGGAGGGATATGGCATGGGCTTATTATTCTAATTATGAATTTGATAGAATGATAAGTTCAGCCAACCGATCAGTAGATCTTGATCACAGGGATATTGATTGGTTAACAGACATCGGTCATACTTTGATGGTTGATGGACTTCATCACGAGGCTGAAACAGTGTTAAGATTAAATCGTACGTATTATCCTGAAAATGATAGAGCTCTTTTTTGGCTTTCATGGTCATTATATGAACAGGAAAAGTATGATGACGCATTGAACCATTTTGATCAATGTATAGATAGACTGAGTGAATTACTCAATGATCGCTTAGCCCGATGCTATGCTGGTAAAGGGTTTACGTATTTTGCTCTTGGAAGTCTTCCAGAAGCAAGGGATTTCTTTATCCGTTCATTGACTATTGATAGCAATCAACCTGATGTAAATGAAGTTCTAGATTCCATGGAATCATAAACTTTTAACTTAACTCAGTCCATTTTTTGACTCTTATAGAAATAATGCTAATTATCAGCCTTCATTGGTTGCCCTCGTAAGTTAAGTTACAATCAATTTGAGATAACCCGTAACCTTCTGACGAGTGAGACGGTATCCCTTACAAGCAACGGGAGTCTTGCACCGTCAGGCAAACGCAACATCCCACACAGAAAGGCGGTTTCTTGGATCGCGTTGCGGAACAACAGTTAATCGCACGCGCCCAACAGGGCGATTCGGAGGCGATGGCGACCTTGTATCAAACGCATGTGCAGGCGATTTATCGCTATGTCTATCATCGCGTGAGCAATCCGCAACTGGCGGAAGACCTAACTGGTGATGTTTTTGCCCGCGTTGTGAAAGATTTGCCCAAGTACAAAGATAGAGGCAAGCCTTTCCTCGCGTGGGTGTATCGCATTGCTCATGCCCGTGTTGTGGACCACTATCGTAAGGTCAACCGCCGACCCGACTTGAGTGATGTCGAGTCCGAACCGGTATCCATCACGCCGGATATGGATGAATCGCTCATTCGGGAACAAGCCTCCCAAGCCCTGCGAACTGCCATTACCGATTTGACCGATGAACAACAACAGGTGATTATCCTGCGCTTTATCGAAGGTTATCGGATTGATGCCGTGGCACAAGTGATGGGCAAGAAGCCGAATGCGATTAAAGCCTTGCAACATCGGGCGTTGCGGGCATTAGCCAGTCGTTTAGAACGCTCTGGTTTTGATGTTGAATCAGTTATGGCAGGGTTATCGTGAGTCAGCAACCAACCGACCCACAATTCTATACCATCCTCGATACCTGCCTTGATGCAGTGTTGAATGGCGAGATGACCATCTCTGCCTGTATTGCGCGCTATCCTCAATATGCCGACGAATTGAAGACGGAACTCTCAATTGCGCTACTGAGTTCCAACCTCGACGCGCCTGCCATGCCGGACGAAGCGGTCTTGCGTCTGGAAAGTCGCCTGCTAGATAGCTTTAAGGCACAGCAATCTGCTCCGCCACAAAATGATAAGATCATTCGCTTGCTCCAATGGACACAACCCCTCAATAAATTGGTGGCGACCTTGTTCATTGTGTTGTTGTTCGCTGGCATCGGTGGCGGAACGGTAGCGGCATCTGCCAATACGAAGCCGGGTGATACGCTTTACGGGGTCAAGCGCGCATGGGAATCTGTCATTGTGTTGATTGCCTCCATCATCGGGCAATTGGATGATATGTGGTTACATCTGGCACAAGTGCGTTATGAAGAGATTCTGCAACTTGAAGCCGAAGGACGATTAACCACCGAGAGCCTGAACGACCTCTACAATTCAACCGAATTCGCCATCTTGTATCAGTCGGACGATACCAATCCGATGCTGATTAGCTTTATGGATACGAACCGTCCTGTCTTTGAAAACGATTTCATCAACACCTTTGTGGACAGAGTGGCGGTGGAGCGTGTGATTCAGATTCTTACGCCCAACTTGGATGAAAATGGACGCTTACAATTCAGCTCAGCAGATGAACCGACCGTGGAGGATGTAACTCCGACTCCAACGAATACTCCATCACCAACGTCTAGTGCGACCTTCACAGCATCGCCAACGGCAACGCATACCTTGACCTTCACACCGACAAATACGGCAACCTTAACCCGCACGCCAACACCAACACGTACACCGACTCCGACTCAAACGCCGACCGGGACACAAACGCCGGAGACTCCGACCTTCACGCCAACGCCGACTTTCACACCCTTGCCCTTAGCGACCCGCCCACCTGGCAGTCGTCCTACGTCAACCCGTGTGCCAGTCGTGACTGGACCTACCTTCACGCCTTTCCCCACGAATACGGGCTTTGAACCGCCTTTCGTCCGTGAGACGCAACAAGCTGTCGAGATGACCCAAACGGCGCAGGCACTCACGGCGACATCGACACCCTAATTGCTACATATAATCCTTCATTTCAATCAGGCAGAGTGGCTTAACTACTGTCCTGATTTTGTGATTCAACGAGTAAGCGTCAGGCAGTCAGGGGTCGCGCGTCAGGTTATATCAACGACAGCAAGTTAGTATCATCAAAAACTTGTTGAAAGAGGCTGTGATGCGCTGGTTGATATTGATTGTTCTATTTGCAATGACCTTTCCTACGTCGGGGCAGGATGATAAAAGGTATGAACGCGCATTGGAAATTATTGAGGAAGGCAAACAAAGTCATAGATTATATATCGGTTTGTCATATCTAAATTTAACAGAATTACCACCCGAAGTTTGGGAGTTAGAACAAATCGAATATCTTGACTTGAGTAATAATCGTCTTGTCGATTTACCCCCTGAAATAGGAAATCTCACTAATTTGCAAGACCTGAACCTTAGCTATAATCATCTTTCCTTCTCAAATTTACTATTTGCTGATTGGGAACTTCCTCAGTTGCAACATCTTGCATTAAACGGAAATCGACTTGCAATAATGCCACCTATAATCTTTAGATTTCAAAATTTGCAATCCTTATATATTGATTCTAGCCATTTAGGCTGGATTCCACCCGGCTTTGAACAGTTGGATAAATTGACATATCTACATTTAGATAACAATGGACTCAATGCATTTCCCGACGAATTAGGACAATTGGAGAGTTTAGAACATTTAAGTGCGAGTCATAATTATCTTAATTCACTCCCAGACACAATCGGACTACTCAAGAATTTGGAAAGACTGTGGATTAGGGATAACCATATTGCATCTTTACCTGACCGTTTTGGAGAATTAGAACAACTCGGTCAAGTGTATTTGGATCAAAATGATCTGACAGAACTTCCATCAAGTATTGGACAGCTTGATAATTTGACAGAACTCCAATTGTCAAACAATCAATTATTGTCGCTTTCGCCAGAGATTGGAGACTTAACTCAGCTAAGATATTTGTTACTCAATGACAACCTATTAACTGAAATTCCACCCGAAATCGGTAATTTAGATAATCTTATCCATCTTGATTTAAGCCATAATCACATCATATCCCTTCCAATTAAAATCGGTTATATGGATGATCTTGAGCATTTGTATTTGGATGGCAATCCACTGGAATTTCCACCATCAGAGATTGTGGCACAGGGGACAGAGGCAATTAAGGCGTATCTGCGGGATTGGCATGGGATGATGTTGCGCCAAATCATTGCACTCGTGGCTTCTGGGATAGGGCTAATTGCTGTCTTCATGCTGGCATTTCGCTATCGGACGCGCATACCCCGCAAACGCAAAGTCGAGGGACTTACAATCGCTTAAGGACGGACGGCAATTCGGAATGGTGGGTGATGACCGCATCCGGCAGAATGTCGGCTTGGTCGGGCTGGTAGGTCGGGATTTGGTCAGCATAACGATGCAAATGTTGGGG
>JANQRM010000462.1 GCA_028284565.1 Anaerolineae bacterium
ATTTGTAATAAACCTATGGAATAATAAAGATTGCTGTTTCATTTTTTGGGAGAGGCAAATAATCTTTGGGTATCGGGCGACGACTGATTCTAATTGTAACCACCATTAACATTGCCATCTTGGTGATTGTGGCAGGTGTGGCGTTAAATAGTAATTTCGGCGCACTCCAAGCCCAAGCCAAAGCCCGCTTTGCCGAAAAGAATTCCCAAGTTGCGGACGCGCTCGATGCACACCTGAACAATGTCATTGATGCCACCGAAAACATCATCGCCTCTATCGGACAACAAGGCAACCTCTTTACCTCCAGTTTCCGCCAATCCATACGCGAAGCTATCGTCTCCGACACTGACCATCTGATTCAGCGCGTCAGTGTCATCCGTCCGGCGGAAGATGGCAGTAGCTTTACATCGGCTGTCTCCTTCCCAATTGCTGATACACAAACCGGACGCTTGGGCGAGATTTTGACCATTTCCGAAGCCGAAAATTTACCAAGCCACGACAAAATCTGGCAAGTGATTGAAACCCAAGAACCCACATGGTTCACACAAGACCTTGCTTACAATGACCCGATTGGCGAAGGTGCAGTTAGCCTAGCCATGCCTTATGGAATCAATGGAGAATCCATGGTCGGTGTCCTCTGGGTCGATATCCCTCTCTCGACATTTGATTCACTCGTGACCGAAGAAGTCGGCAATCTCGGTTTGCTCACCGAAACGATGGATGGTTACGCGCTCGTATTGGATTCTCAAGGAACAGTCGTCAGCGCACAGGGCAGTCTCGCAGAGGAAATTCAAGCCAATGCCTCCGCTTATGTCGAAACCATCCAGAAACAGATGACTGGCGACGTGCTTGCCAGTGACTTTTTCAATATCACCAATCCTGTGGATGATTCCGCGTCGGTTGTCACGCGGGACGACATCACAACGACCCAATGGCAGATACTCACGCTCTTCCCCCAAAGTGACTTGCCCCAGCTCGCCAGCGACATCTTGGTACAACTCTTTGTGATTGGTGCGATTGGGATAGCAGTTCTGGTCTGGGCGGTGCATCGTTTTTCCAATGAGGCGATTGTGCGTCCACTCCTCACCGTCAGTCGGGCGGCACATCACATCGGTGGTGGTGATTTGCGCTACCATGTGGGCTATCAGGGTCGGAATGATGAAATCGGCTGGTTGGCGCGCGCACTCGATGACATGAAGCAAAACCTCGCCTATTCCTATGATGAACTGCAACGCTGGAGCCAAACGCTCGAACAACGGGTCGGACGACGAACGGAAGAACTCCAATATGCGCGGGAACAATCCGAATTTGTCGCACGAGAACTACGTGCCGTCTATGATGAATCGCTCTTGGTGGTGAATGAGCCCCTTCTACAACCCATCCTGAAAGCCCTCACCAATCGGATTTTGAGCTTGCTCGACGCGACCTATTGTAGTGTGTGGTTGCTGAATTCTAAACGCAGTCAATTGCAATTGGTCGCCAATACCATCCCCGGCTTTTCAGAGAAAAATATCACGGTCAACATTAATCAAGGCATGGCAGGGCAAGCCGTTCAATATGGAAGACCCGTTGTTGTGGAAGATTATGCCAATTATCCGCATCGGATTAGCCTTCCCGGTGAAGACAAGCCTCCCTATGACCGTGCAATTTGTGTCCCGATGGTCTTTGCAGGGGAGTCAATTGGTGCGGTCTTAGCAGGACGCGATGAAGAGGATGCGCCTTTCAGTGAAGAAAATGAACGCCTCCTCACCCTATTCGCCAATATGGTGACACCCGCTGTTCGCAACGCTCAATTATTAGTCCAACGGGATAACGCTGTAGCAGAAGCCGAGCGCGCCAATCAAGTCAAAACTCGCTTCCTTGCCAGTGTGACTCACGAATTACGAACCCCCCTCAACCTCATCATCAACAATATGGATTTCATGCGGATTGGGGCATTCGGAGACATCACACCCGAACAAGAAATGCGCCTCAACCAGACGGTGCGTAGTGCCGAGCATCTCCTATATTTGATTAATGACTTGCTGGATGTCAGTAAAATCGAAGCGGGCGAGATGGACTTGTTCATCCAACCCAATGATATTTATCCCATGGTCGAGGATACCATCGATAGTGCCTACGCGCTCTTGGATCGTTTGAGTGATGAAGCTCCCGCCATCCAAATCATCACTGAAATCGAAGACAACCTGCCACGCATTCCGATAGATGTGCGTCGTATTCGCCAAGTGTTGACCAACCTCATGAGCAATGCGATTAAATTCACACTTGAAGGCACGATTAAGCTCTCCGTCCGCCGTGACCATGACCGTGTGATTTTCGCGGTGAGTGATACCGGCATGGGGATTCCTGAAGATGAAATGCCCAAACTCTTTGAAGCCTTCGTCAGAACATCCAATGCCAAACAACACAATATCGAAGGCACAGGGCTTGGCTTGCCCATTTCCCAATTTTTGGTGCAACAACACGGTGGGGAGATTCAAGTGGAGTCCGTCGAAGGTGAAGGCACAACCTTCTGGTTTGGCTTGCCCATTACTCCCCGTACCACACCAGATAGCAAGCCCAAAGTCGATACCCAAATCCTCGCGGTCCTAGGTGCGGACACATCGCTGAATTAGTTTGGGAAGTTAAGGTCTTACGCTTCGATGACAAAGCCTTTATCAACCAGATGCCGTCGTAGTTGTTGTATCGATTTGAATCAATGAATTTGTGAGTCTTTCCCTATACAAGACAACACACGACCAATGCCCCGTGCAATAAAATTTTGCTCACTTATCACCAACCAGCTTTGAGGTTAGGATGATGGATGGTGCAATGGGAGAGCAGACTGAATGGTTGCTGTCATCGGGAATTTGACCTGTCCTAACAAATCCACGACAACAGGCATGGGTACATCAGTCGTATCCAATTTTGTGTGCAGATTTTGAAAAGCCTCATTCATATCCTCAACATTTACCTGTTGATTCCAGACCATTTTTATGAGGGTTGTTTGGGGGAGTTCTTCAAGATAGATACTTTTCCCAGGGTTTTTACTCTTTTATTTTCAGAGTGTTCAGATCATAAAGCTACAAATATTATAGATTATTTCAGACTATCTACCCTTAAGATCAGCTAATCTATAGCCTTTATCGCCCTTAATATTCACCCAGCCTTAAATCTACACATTTTCTGAACATGTTTGTGCAATAATATCTCCAACAACGTGTCAACCCATGTCCATACAACTCAATTAAAGGGAGGTTCATATGAAAATTGTGATACTTGTTCGCAGTCTCATGTTGGTAATCCTATCCTCAGTGATTATCGTCTCTGCTCATGGAGATATTGCTGAATACGATGATTACACCTATATCAAAGAAGCAACTGGCACAATGGTTCGCATTTATGTAGAAGGTGATACACGTTACTTTGAGTCCAATGTATTACCCAACCATGAAACGGGGGATTTCCCAAATTCAGGTAACCCACACACGCTGAGTCCACAAAACTTGATGCTCCAAACCCCTGCCAAGCCACAACTGGCAGATATGCCCACAGAAGTCGGCTTGGGCAAATTTGGGCTGGCGATTAATGGGGTTCCCTTTGAACGAGAAGCGGCAGAATGGTATAACCGCGACTCCAATTCGGGCTGGCAATATGATGCTTTTGGCGGGGGTATCGAACTTGGATTTGATATGAATAATGCCCATGTCCAACCCTCTGGCTTATATCACTATCACGGCATACCTGATGTCTTGATTGAAACGCAAAATCCAACCGAACACCCACACCTTGTCGGTTTCGCGGCAGATGGCTTCCCGATTTATCTCCTCTATGGCTATAAAGACCCCGCCGATAGTGGGAGCGAAGTTGTCGAACTCTTCCCCTCGTATCAACTAAAACAAGGCACGCGTCCTTCGGGTCCGGGTGGAACATATGATGGTACCTTCAATGAAGATTGGGAATATATCGCAGGCTCTGGTGATTTGGATGAATGTAATGGTCGCTTTGGCATCACACCGGAATTTCCTGAAGGGACATACCATTATGTCCTGACCAATGACTTTCCACGAATTCCAGCTTGTTGGAGCGGAACTCCCGGTGATGCTTGGCTACCACGCGAGAGGCAAGGTGGGCAACAACCCGGTGGAGATAGCAGTCAATCAGGACAACAGCCGAACAATAACAATCAAGATGGACAGCAACCCGGAAATAACGATGGTCAAGGTAATCAACAACCGGATAATAATGGTGGTCAACCCGATTTAGCGGCGGCAGCGCAACGACTAGGCATTACGGAACAAGCCTTACGTAATGCACTGGGTCCACAACAACCTCCCGATATTGACGCGGCGGCACAACGACTAGGCATCTCCCCCCAAGCTCTGCGGGATGCACTTGGCATGAACCGCCCATAGCAAGCCTCAACAGAGGTATGTGATGATACAGAGATGTAGGTAGCCCCCACTGCGTACATTTCTTTTTTTGTATCACCAGTTCAACTTTACGATATGGTAGAATAGCGACCATGTTATCCGCCAAATAAAAAATGAAGCGCATTATGTATCCCAATGTTGATGCCGTCCAATCCGCCCTCGCAGAACACGACTATATCGCAGAACGAAGCCTCGCTACTGCCATCTACTTATCCCTAAAAATGGGCAAGCCCCTCTTCTTAGAAGGAGAAGCTGGAGTCGGCAAAACAGAAATCGCCAAAGTCCTCTCCACCATGCTCGATACCGACCTCATCCGCCTGCAATGTTATGAAGGCTTAGATGCCAGCACTGCGCTCTATGAATGGAATTATGCCGCCCAGATGTTGCATTTACGTCTCATGGAAGCCAGTGGCGAAAATCGAGAGTCGATGGAATCTGAATTGTTCTCCCGACGATTTTTGCAAGCGCGCCCTTTGTTACAAGCTATCGAAGCCAGTGACGACACACCACCAGTGCTATTGATTGACGAACTAGACCGCAGTGATGAAGAGTTCGAGGCATTTCTACTCGAATTACTCTCCGATTTCCAAGTGACCATCCCCGAGCTCGGTACGATTCAAGCCAACGTCCCGCCTGTGGTTATCTTGACCTCTAACCGTACGCGTGAGATTCACGATGCCCTCAAACGGCGGTGTCTCTACTATTGGATTGATTATCCACCTTTCCAAAAAGAACTAAAAATCGTCCGCGCCAAAGCCCCCGATGTCGAACCCATGCTGGCAAAGCAGATCGTCGCCTTCATTCAAGAGATGCGTCGCATGGAATTGTTCAAACGTCCCGGAGTGGCAGAGACTCTGGATTGGACGAGCGCACTTATCGCCCTCGACCAGAACGCCCTCTCGCTCGAAGTGGTCGGGGATACCGTTGGTGTGATTTTGAAGTATCAGGATGATATTGAACTGCTCGATGCCGAGACCTTAGGCAACCTCTTCCAACGCTCTAAACTCGAAGCTCAACGAGTGCGGGGTTAAAGCATGACAGATGATGCACCCATCAAAGGGGTCTATCTCGGACCTAAAGGCAGTCCCTATGTCGGCGGACAACTCCTGCATAACCTCTTGCTTTTTGGGCGGGTCTGTCGGGCGTTGGGGATGGATATCACCCCCAACCGCATGATGGAAGTGGCAAGAGCATTAGAGCATATCGACATCGGACGGAAGGCGGATGTGCGTGAAACCATGCGCGCCTTCATGGTGAATCATCCTCGTGATTTTGAATTCTTCGATGAAGCCTTCAATGAATTCTGGAAGCGTCCCTCCGAAGGCTGGACAACCATCAACCTCACCTCATTAGGAGAAGAACGACGCAAGAAAGCCCAATTCCTCCCGCCGACCAATGCCAACCCGTCAGACAACGAAAGTCCCGCGCTCGAAGTTGACCCCTCACTGATTGCTGTTGTCCCCACTTATAGTCAACAACAGACTCTGCGCTACAAAGACTTTGCCGAGATGACAGGCGAAGAGCTAGCAATGGCAAAGAAAATCATGGAGAAACTGCCGCAATCGCTCGGCTTACGCCGGACACGCCGTTATCATAAAGGCAAAGGTCGCCAAATTGACCTGCGTCGCACCTTGCGTCATAGTCTGCGCCATGCTGGAGAAATCATCGAACTACCCACGCGCAAGACCAAGCTCAAACCCCGCCCGATGGTCCTCATCTGCGACATTAGTGGCAGTATGGAACGTTACACCCGCGTCCTGCTTCACTTCATGCACACCCTCGCCTTGGGGATGTATCAGGTGGAGTCTTTTGTCTATAGCACCGACCTCACCCGAATCACCACCGCTATCCGCCAGAAATCTGTCGATATTGCTCTGCGCGATGTCGGAACAACGGTTCGCAGTTGGGGTGGTGGCACAATGACAGGCGAATCGCTCTATACTTTTAATTATCATTGGTCACGCCGAGTCTTAGGACGGGGTGCAATCGTCATGCTCATCACCGACGGCTGGGACAGAGGGGACATTGACTTGCTCGATAAAGAGATGGCATGCTTGGCACGCTCCTGTCATCGCCTGATGTGGCTCAACCCCCTGCTCGATTCGCCGGATTATGAACCGCTCACCCGTGGCGCACAAGCCATGCTCCCCCATGTGGATGACTTCCTGCCCATCCGTAACCTCGCTAACTTAGAAGTGATTGTGCAGACTCTGCAAAAGCTGAATAGATAGGGTAACTAATCGGATGACCTATGACTCAATTGCCGACCAATATCAAGCCTTTGTCGAATCAGGACGTAGTGATCCGACTTCGGTCTTGAGCATCGCTACCTCAGCCCTCACGAAACAATTGGGAGATGTGACTCATCTAACAATTTGTGATTTAGGATGCGGAGAAGGACATCTAGTGTTCCATCTACAATCCGCTAAACGTATTGTCGGCATTGACCTCTCTGAAAAGTTGCTCGACTTAGCATGCATAAACTTCCCGGTTGAACACGTCAGCTTTGTTAACGATGACGCACAACAACTCACTTCACAAGGTGATGCGACCTTTGATGTCGTCATCTCTAACCTCGCACTGATGGACATGCCCGATTTGCAAGCCGTCTATCAAGCTGTATATCGCGTTCTATGTAATGGAGGACGCTTCATCTTCAGCCTGACTCACCCCTGCTTCCAAAGCCCTCATGCACATTATGATTGGCAAGACGATACTGCCTATCTTTCACTGCATCGCTACAAGACCGAAGGCTTCTGGAAATCGACCAATTCATCGGGCATCCGTGGGCAAGTTGGCGCAAACCACCGCACCCTCTCGACTTATATCAACAGCTTAATCAACACCGACTTTCAGCTAGTATCCATCACTGAACCCACCGTTCCCAACGGAACTTATGAGCAGGCATCCGTCACAGCCCAAATTGAACTGCCATCAGTCATGGTGATACATGCAGTCAAGCCCACAGAATAGGACAATCATATGCGTGATATTGTAGATACCATTCAACAATGGCAAGCCCAGAATCAATCCATCGCCCTCGCAACCGTCGTCAAGACATGGGGGTCGGCTCCCCGACGCGCAGGCTCCAAACTCGCTGTCACACCAGACCTTGCGATGGTCGGCTCAGTCAGTGGGGGCTGTGTGGAGAATGCCGTCATCGAAGAAGCTCTGAATAGTCTGAAATCGGGACAACCCCAACTGTTGCACTTTGGTGTATCCGACGATACGGCGTGGGATGTAGGGCTAACCTGTGGCGGAAAAATCAGCATCTTGGTGGAATCTCTCGATAAGCAATGGTATGAGATGGCGACTCGTTATCTTCATGCGGA